>CAUJKL010000283.1 GCA_963204995.1 Planctomycetota bacterium
ACTCCAAAAAGTGCAAAACTGGAACTAAGCCCAGCTTTGTTCGTCGAGATTCAACTCGGGGCGTTCGCGCCAGCGGATATCTTCGATGTCCGCCTTTGCCTTGAAGTAAGCACCCACCACGGTCGGATCCCAGTGAGCGCCAGCGCCTCGCTTGAAGATGTCATCAACCTTTTCGTCCGGCATCCCGGTCCGATAGGGGCGGTCGCTGGTCATGGCGTCGTAGGCGTCGGCGACGGCCATGATGCGGGCGAGTTGCGGAATCCCTTCACCGGCCAAGCCCATCGGATAGCCCTTGCCGTCCCACTGCTCGTGATGGTGGAGAACCGCCGGCAACACGTCGGCTAACTGCTTGATATCCGCAAGGATCTTGTACCCTAATTCCGGATGCTTCTTGATATGTTCAAATTCTACATCGGTCAGCCGACCGGCTTTGCGTAGCACGTTATCATCGATGCCGATCTTGCCGACGTCATGCAGCAATCCGGACATGTAGATGGTGTTCAACAGCTTCGGATTAACTCGCATCTCCAGAGCGATTCGCACGGCGTAGCGAGCCACACGATCGCTATGGCCGCTGGTGTACGGGTCTTTGGCATCGATGGCGGAGACTAGGGCACGTACGATGTTGGCCAACAACTCGGATTGCTGGCGGTACAAGTCGCGGTTCCCGCTGTGGATCCCTAGCAAGGCACCGACGGAACTGAGAAGGTTGGCTTCGATCGTGCCAAACTCTCGATTATCGACATGATTGAAGGCGGCAAGCCAGCCGAAAACATTGTCCCCTTCGCACAGCGGAACGACGATTAACTGTCGCACGCCACGTTCGTACCAGCCTCTCTCGATCGTTGCTTTCTCGTTGGCGATGAATGCACCGGTGGCAGCGGAGAGCTCCAAGTCATCAACGAGTGCGCGGAATCCGTCTTCATCGACGGGACACTCACCGCTGATGATTAAGTTCGGACGAGTTCGTGCCTTATAAGTCGAGTCGCCATGCTCGGCGACGGGCAAGTATTGAATCGCAAATGACGTCGCTGAAACGCAATCGACAAGCCACTCGATCGCGAGTTGGCCAAGTTCTTCGTCGGATCGCGAAATGCGAAGATTCTGCGTGATCGTGTAGAGCAGGCTGATCTCTTCGTAGGTCGACGCGAGGTTCTGCGAGATCAAGTCGACCTCTTTCTTCATCCGCGTCACATCGGCCTCGGCATTCAGTTTGCCGACGATCGCTTCCGCCAGACGCAGCAGTCCGTTGGCATCCCAAATCGCTTGCGAATCGAGCCACGCTCCAGCCACATCGCGATCTCCGTCGAACATGTCCGCGAGTGAATCCAGACTCCGTTTCGCTTCTTCCGTTGCAAAGATCCCGGTCGCGACAAAGCTCTTGTCGACCGACATATGGACTGGCAGAGCGAGTGCGAGTATGCCGTCCGCATCGGCAATGAATTGAGCCGTACGCTGACGAGCGACAGCGCGGACCAACTCGTCTGCTGTCATCGTTTGCAGCCGCGGCACCGTCTGTCCAACTCGCAGCAACTCGCCTGATTCGCCGTCCCATATCGCGAAGTCGATCGAGAAATTGCGTCGCAACTCATCCGACAGCGCGCGACACACTGCCTCGTCAGCAGCTGTGCGGCTGCCGAGAATCAGAGTATCGGTGGCGGGAGCGACGGTCATAGTTCGGGTCGGGACTTTCAGGCATATAGATAGAGAACCAGAAAACGTAGGTCATAAATGTCTCACCGACAAATCGACGCAGCAGGAAGGCCTTAAGCAACGCTCGCGTAATTAGTGGGATAGGCTTCCAGCCTGTCAGAGGCAATTCGACAGGCTGGAAGCCTATCCCACGTGGGAAAACCGTCAGTTATTTCACGAGAGATGCTGAAACTTCCGAAATCACGAGGAATCGGAAGTCTCACAACTTCCGCTACGTGCGTGCGGCTTGGTCCGATTAGCACGATCGTGCCGGAGAATCAGCTTTGATTGCCGTTGCGTTGGCGGTAGCGCGCGCTGACTCGCTTTAAGAGAAGATGCTCGTCGTCCGACAAGCTATCCATTCCTTTCTCGTGCAGTCGCCCCAGAAGCTCGTCGGCTCGACGTTCCTCGTCCGCCTCGATCTCGAGCTGACGTTGGCGTTTGGCTTCGCGACGCTGTTCAAGCCAGCGGGCGAAGGGACCGGGCTGATCATGCCGACGTTCGGTGCTCCGTTCGAGGCTGGTGTAGCCCTGCGAAAAGTCATAGCCGAACATTTCGTCTTCAAGATCGGACTCGGTTGGCCGCTCCTCTTCTTGCTTGGCACCGAAGTAGAGGAAAATCGCGAGGATCACCAACGAGAACCATAACGGGATCGCTTGGTTCGTCGGCTGATCGCGGACAAGCCACGCCACGACGATCAGGGCTGCGGCGGCAATTTTCGCCACCAGGGTCACCATGCCAGCGGCTCGCCGCGGACTGGCATCCGGCCAACGTGCTGCTAACCACGCACGAAGCGCTCGTCCGCCGTCGAACGGAAAGGCGGGCAATAGATTGGCCAGCACCATCACCCAGTTGATCCAACAGGCTAATTTAACCGCTACCAACCACGCGGAACCCTCGACCAACAACTGCGGCTGAAGTGGATTCAACAGGCCGGTGAAGTGTGCCGCGCCGTTCGTCCAGACAAGGCCTCCGGTGATCATGAAGATCGCCAGGTTGACCAGCGGGCCGGCGAGATGCATCAAGCATTCGGCCTGCGGCTCAAGCGGTGGTTGCATCGGAGCCAACCCGATCCCCGGCCCAATCACGATCTCGTCAGCGTCGCCGCCCAATCGGAGCGCGGCGATGTAGTGACCGAGCTCGTGCAACAAGACGGAAAGGAACAACACGAACAAGCCCGTGGGTGCGATCCACGAGCGGTCCTGCAACAGTTCGTGATCGCGCCAACCGAGAAAGAGGGTAAACACCCCGAATAGGACGAAGAACACATGCACCCGCACGGTGATTCCACCCCATCGTCCCAAGCTCAGGGTCCAACTCCCTTGACCGTGCATAGAAGACTCTTACATCAGAAAGAGGCGGTGATTCCGCAGACCCGATCGCAGACATCGGGGCCACAGCTTACGCCATCTTATCACTCGATGAATTGCCGAGCAATCTTGGTGACTGATTGTCGAAACTATTTGGAACTCGATTACCGCAGGCAATGCAGGCTCGACATCCCGATGGGTTCCCGGCTGTGGAAGGGTTCGCCGTAGCGCACACCGATCGTCTTCCCCCAATACGCGGCCTCGTCGCGAAGTTGGTCGAGAAACGTCGGCGGTGTGGAATCGCGGCCCGCGATGAATTGGCTGTAATAGCACCGTATTGCTGCCAGCTTTCGTTCCCATTGGTCGGAGATGTCGAGGATGAACGCCGGCTGTGCCGCCATTTTCAGATGAACGCAGTAATAGTTGTAAATTCGCTCGGGATGAAATGGCTCTCCCGACATGTCCGACTTGGACAGTTTGGCCCAGAACCTGGCGGCCTCGACCAACTGAGTCGCTGCCACATGGTCAGGATGTGCATCGGTCCAATAGGGAGCAAATAGCCAGCGGGGCCGCACACGACGGATCACTTCGGCGACTTGCTTTCGGGCTTCGAGCGTGGCCTCGAGGGAGCGATTCGGGAGCCCCAAGTTCTCGCGCCAGTCCAGCCCAAGGACTGCTGTCGCCGCTATCGTTTCGCTCGTCCGGATTTCTAGCGACCCATGCGGTGTCGGCTCACCATTCGTCAGATCGAGTACTCCGACGGCGAGCCCATCTTCTTTGAGTTTCAGAATAGCTCCTCCCATTCCCAGCTCAGCATCATCCGGGTGGGGAGCAATGACTAGCACATCAAGCTGCATGGCGGTTGGTCTCCTCGTGGAGTGCCTCGAGTAATTTGGACTGCTGTGATTTATCACAGCTTTGGTTTGCGGCAATGTCGCTTTTCTCGTTTCGGAGGGTAGGTAAAGGCTGGAAAGCGGTCGAGCCACAAAATAGGAGAGCGGCGATATATCGCTGCGGTCCAAAGCTCTGCGAACGCTTCCCATCCTCACAGGTCGCCCGCACATCGACAACTGGACTGGACGAATTGCAGCGTTTTTGCGACAAGTCCGCCTACTCACTCACCAAAGTAGATTATCGCAATGACTACACGATTTTCCTTTGCCGCGACCTGTCTTCTCATCGCTTGTCTGAGCGGTTGTTCGGCGTTCGGCTCGAAGTCAGGTGCCTCGATCGACGGTGAGCCGGAATGGCTTACAAATCTAAAGTCGCTCAAAGGAACCGGTGCCTCGACCGGGATGTCGCCCGAGGCTCGAGATATCGAAAGAAGCCTCGCTGGTCAAAAATGAGTGGGCGCGCTAAGTTCGAGTTTTGCACTTTTTGGAGTGCGACGATTCATCGCCGCTTTGGTATTTTTCGACTTGGAACCAATTATTCGCTATCCAATGTAAGTTGCGGTGATGCTGAAAAAGTGCTTCGCACTGGAGAGCAAAGCGGTGACAAGTCACCGCAGTCCAAAAAAA
>CAUJKL010000284.1 GCA_963204995.1 Planctomycetota bacterium
CGTTTCGCGAAGGGTTTCGCACAGATTCACCAGGCGGCAATCGCCGGATGTCGAGAGTCTCGCGGAACCGCTCCATTCGCAATCCAAGTTGATGTGGCTTATCGTCAAAGATGGTCCGAATCTCGGGCGACGCGGCGGGAACGCCTAGTGATACATTTCCGCGGAGCAGCGATGTATGGGCTCGTTGCAACTGCTGATCGAGTTCGCGTAACTCTTGCTGATTCGCCTGGCGCTGTCGATCGTCCGTCGCATCTTCTAGTTGGTTCGAGAGCAACGTGGCCTGGTGAATCAACATCCGTTGGCGTTCAGCGAGGTTGACCAGCGCCGTCATGCTTTGAAGCTTTTCGATCCGATTTCCCAACAAGGTGAATTGTGCGATCGTGGTCCCCAGCAGGAGACCACACACGAACAGAACACGAAGAATCATACCCCGCATGAGAATCGGCCGCCTGCGATCAGGTGACTGCGATTTTAATTGATCGTCCACGGGGTTCATCCGCTGTTCGTCTCGACGTGGGAAAACGGTTCGGCGATACCGCCTGCTCACATGGATCTTACTTAACTCGCTAGCGTCCGTGTCAGTGAATTCGCCGGAAACCGACGTTGACGCTCAGCCGATCTCAACCTACAACAGTGACTGTTTTGACCAAGATTGTCGGAACTCACAAGGCCACGCTGCCCCTTCACGTGATCGATTCATGTGACGGGGCTTTTTTTATGCCTTGCCGACTCGGACGCGATGAAGATTCATCCCGGAATTCACACTCAAGGAGGATTAACGATGCTCGTGCTCAGCCGACGCCAAGGTGAAGAGATCATCATCGATGGCCGCATTACCGTCGTCATCTCGCAATTGAAAGGGGGCCGGGTCCGCGTCGCCATTGAAGCACCGCCGGAGGTCTCGATTCTCCGTGGCGAGTTACAGGCCCGGCGCGAAGAGGTGTCCGAGTGCGAGCCAAGTCTCGCTCTGGCTCGTTGAGGCTGAAAGCTTGACTCGGCGTTGCAGGCGGATAGGTTGAGGCCATGCTTGAATAGAAGATCCGTTATCGATAGTGCATCGGTGTCGGTTCAATCATCTCGAATGTGGAGAAAGTAGCGGCCGTATGCGAATGCGACTGATGATGGATGGAGTGAGCTTCAACTCCGTCGGAGATGAAGTCACACCCGTGAAAGTGAATGACTAACGAATTGAAGATATAATCGACGGCTGCTCGATCAGTTGTCGTTCGCGTCAGGAAACCATCGCCGGACGAGGGCCGGAAGACCAGTGCGGGAGCTACGAACTGCATGCAGCACTCGACCAAACCATCACGATCGTTAAACGTTTTGCTCGTCGAAGATGTTCCAGCGAACCAGCGGCTCGTGACCAGTATTCTGCAAAGTCACTCGCACGAAGTCACGGTCGCCCATGACGGCCGTGAGGCCATCGAACACGTTTCAACAGGTCAATTCGACGTCGTTCTTATGGACGTTCAAATGCCCGTGATGGACGGCTATCAAGCCACCGAGACAATTCGCGCGGCCGAGCGATTATCCGGAAGACACGTTCCGATCATCGCCATGACTTCGAATGCCACTCGCACCGATCGCGAACGCTGTCGCACATTGGGCATGGATGCGTACCTGTCCAAACCAATCGACATCGAAGAACTTGTCGCAGTAATCGATAGGTTTGCCGGACGGCACACACTGCAATCAGACCATGACATCTCGCCGCTGGGACTATCCGCGTCTAACGGGTCTGAACAAACGCTTAACTTAGACGCTGCCATGCGGCGACTTCACGGTGACCGCGAGCTATATCGGCAGTTCGTGGAAGTGTTCGATGAGGATGCGCCAGGGCTGATTCAGGATTTGCGTGCCGCAAGCGCGGCGCGTGATGCCAAGAAACTGAGCCGCGCAGCGCATAGCTTGCGAGGACTGGCCGTAAATCTTGGTGCCGACATCGTCCAACGTCTGGCGGCACAACTCGAGGCACAAGGCGAGTGTGGCGACTTACACTCCGCCGTTGACACGTACGGCCAATTGCTCGCTGCGTTTGATGCACTCCATCAAGCACTCCAAGCATATCGGTAATACGTCACGCGACATCAACACGCCGCTGAAGTAGGCGACATAACGCATTAGGAAGTCGGCAGTGCCACAAAGAAGGTACTGCCGCAACCGAGTTCCGACTCAACCCAAATGCGACCGTTGTGGTTCTCGACGACTCGTTTGCAGAAGGCCAGGCCAATTCCAGAGCCTGGCAAATTCATCGATCGATGGACGCGTACGAACGCATCGAATACTCGCTCCAGATCGCTGGTCGAAATACCAAGCCCGTTGTCGCGAACGCTCAGCAGCAGTTCTCCGTTTGCTTCGGACGACGATACATGGATCTCAGGTGAGGCCTCCCGGCGGTACTTAATCGCGTTGCCGATTAGGTTCTGTAACAGTTGCCGAATCTGAATCTCGTTGCCGCGCACCACTGGCAAGGGGTCGTGAGTGACGGTGGCACGTGCGCGTTTCATTTCAGGACGCAGCAGCACATACGCTTGGTAGAACACCGCCTCCAAATCGACCTCGACGAAATCATGCTCCCCAACTTCGGCGCTCCCAAACTCTAAAAGCTCGTTGACGAGTTCCGTCATCCCGCGAATCGCTGCGGCGCTGTCCGCCAGTAACTCGCCGCTTTCTGAATCGAATTGAGCGGCATACTTCGCTTGCATCCACTGCAAGCAAGCCGACACGACATTCAATGGAGATTTAACTTCATGGGCCACCGTGTGGGCAAAGCCGCGCAAGTGTTCGTTGCTACGTTCCAACTCCGCGGCATAGGCTTCCAGCTTATCTTGCGTCTTCTTTCGTTCGATCGCGTAGAGGATCGAACGGATCAGCAGTTCGCTGCTCAATTCCGACTTTACCAGGAAATCCTGCGCCCCCTGCTGAACTGCCGCCGTCGCAAAATCGAGGTCGTTTAGCGACGTCAAGATAACAACTGGCATCTCCGGATACGCCTCGATGACACGCGACAAGGTTTCCGTGATTTGGCTGTCCGGCAAGCTCAGGTCAAGCAGCAGCGCGTCGATGCCGCCTTTTGCCATCCGTTCCAGCGCGGTCGACAAACGCTCGACGTGTACGAGTGTCGCATTCGCCAAAGTTGCCTTATCGATATAGCGACGGACTACATGGGCATGCGTGTCATTGTCTTCAACAAGCAGCACGTTGAGTTGCTTCGTTTCACGGCCACTCACTGGTCATCTCCGTCGAGAGCCTCGTTCCAAACGCTCCAGTACCGGCACGGCTCTGTCATGGGAAGAGCCCGAACTCTTGAGTGTACCGGATGGGGAAGATTTCGCACTCTTCGCACGGATAAACTCGCCCGCAGCCAAACTCACGCATTGTGCTGAGGAAACGCGAGCCAGAAGGTCGCTCCGTTACCGGGGCTTGATTCTACCCACACTCGCCCGCCGTACATGCGCATGATTTTTGTGACGGAAGCCAGGCCCACACCCGTCCCTTCTTTCGACGTGTCGAGCCTTTGAAACAGGCCGAAGATCCTCTCGTGATATGCCGGTTCGATACCGGGACCATTGTCCCGAACGAAGTAACGGGTTTCTCCGTCTTGCACCAGTCCGCCAATCTCGACGACCGGCTGCAACACATCACCAGCGTACTTGATCGCGTTGTTCAGCAGGTTCTCGAAGACGCGGGTGACGTCCCCGACGTCAGCCACTAAGTTGGGGATCGGACGCAGCACGTTCATCGCGACTCGCATGGCTTCCGCGCGCTCCGCCAATCGAGCCTGTAAGTCCGTGAGCACAACGAACATGTCAATGTTGGAAAGTTCCTGGGACTCGCGGCCGATCCGACTGAGCGCCAGCAGGTCGTCAATAATCTGGCTTAACTGATCGGTGGCGGCCTCAAGTCGACTCGCAGAGTTCACGACTTCCGGATAGTTGGCATCGGCGATGTCCTCTTTCATCAAACCGAGAAGCCCCTTGCAGGAAACCAGCGGCGACTTTAAGTCGTGCGATACGGTGTAAACAAACTGCTCCATTTCCTCGTTCTTTTGTGCGAGTGTGTCGTTCATCGACGCAAGTTCGCGAGACTGTTCATAGACCGCCGTTCGCATTTGATCGAGCGCTTCCGCAACCATACCGACTTCGTCATCACTGACTTTGGGAAGGCGTTTGGAGAGATCGCGAGCGTCGTGGATGTCCCGGGCGTAGTTCGCCAGTTTAGCAAGGTTCCGCGCGATGCGTTGCCCTGCATGGAACGAGACGGCAACGCTCAGCACAATCCCGATAACGCTGATCATCAGCAGGCTATTCCGCGACTGGGCATACTGGCTGCTGCTCTCGGCCTGTAGTTGCTCCATTCGGGATTCACTCTTCTCGATGAGTTGATTTAGGATCGCTTCGGCCTCGTAGCCAAGCGGCTCGCCGATATCATAGGCGAAGTGCGCGACGAGAAAATTGCTCTTGTCGCTTAAGATCGTTCGAAGTTCGGAAACTTTGTCCCAATAGTCTTGAAACGCCTGGTCCGTTGCCGCCAACACCGTGTCATCCTCGTCCGACGCAAGCTTCCTCAACTCCGCAAGACCGTTACGAAAGCTTGTTTCAAGCAGGTCGAATTCTTCCTCGTAACCCGTCATCGACTCTTCCGTCGACGCCAAGATCAGGTTCTTCTCGGCGCGGTGTAATGCCGTGGCGCGGCCCGTCAGGTGGGCGACTAGACTGAGCATTGCGGCCGCATTCGATCGCTTTGGTGTCGCCGCATCCTCCAGTGCGTCCGTCAGCTCCGCAGTGAAGTTGTCGCCGAGTCTCTGAAGGCTCGATTCCAGTTGATCAAAAGCCATGGACGCTGCCCCCAAGGAAAGTTCTCTCGCGCGCATGTCCGAGTTCAAGAGTGCAAATCTTCGCAGATCTTGATGGTTCTGTTGCCACTTACCCCACTTGGACGCAAAAGCATCGAGGAGTTCTTTCTCGTCAGGAATGAGAAGTTCAGACAACTGATTCTGAATGGTATTCAATTCCGACAAGTGGGTATCGATTGCGATTGCCTGCCGGTTCATTTCGTCTTCGCTGCGTGCGAGGATGATGCCCTTCTCGGCTCGCGTGATCGCGACCAATTCCTGACGCATCAACGAGGCCAACTTGACTTTTTCGGCCGCGATGTCGACGATCCGATTCATCCGCTGGTTCAGCACCTGCATCCGCTGTAATCCGCTCACGGCGATCGCGACCGCGACGGCACCCACGACGACGGTCGCCCCCAGCAGTTGCCAGCGAATCGGGATGGTGAAGTGTCGACGATGTGCCTTGGATTGCTGCGCGGCCATGTGAACGGTCTGGCGGAGATTGGTAGATTATTCACTCGATTGCACAACTTGCTCAATCGAGATTCCGAGCATACGGATCTTGTTTCGCAGGCTGCCGCGGCTGATTCCCAGTACTTGTGCTGCCTTCGATTGGTTGCCGCTCGTTTCGCGAAGCACACGAGTGACGAGATAACGCTCTGCCATTTCGATCGTCTCAGCGTAGAGGTTGTGGGAGCCAACGGCTGATTGCTGATCGACAAAACGTGCCAGATCCGCAGGCGGCAGGTCAGTCGAAGCGCTTCGTTCTTCCTTCAAGTTCTTGCCTGTCAGTACGGCTTCAGGCAGAAACTCCGGAACGAGCACCGGCCCGGTCGCCTTGAGGACCGCCTGGCGAAGCACCGTCTGAAGTTCTCGAATATTGCCCGGCCAGCTGTAACTTTGCAGCAATTGCGATGCCTCCGCCGAAATGGAGGCCACGTCTTTCCCTAGCTGGCGGCTGAATTGGTGCAAGAAGTGATGAATCAGGATGCCGACGTCATCGCCTCGTGTACGCAGGGGAGGCAAATCGATTCGGTAACCATTGAGCCGATGAAACAGATCCAACCGAAACTCACCATCTTCGATCATCCGCTCGATATCACGGTTTGTTGCGGAGATGATGCGAACGTCCGTTTCGATCGTTTCTGTTCCCCCGACGCGTTCGAACATCTGCTCCTGCAACAGCCGCAACACTTTGCTTTGTACGAGCGGAGACATGTCACCGACCTCATCAAGAAAGATCGTTCCACCGGTCGATTGCTCGAACTTGCCAATTCTTCGTCGATCCGCGCCCGTGAAGGCACCTTTCTCGTGCCCGAACAATTCGCTTTCCAGAAGCGTCTCGCTGAGTGCCGCGCAGTTGACGGCCAGGAACGGTCGTTCGCTGCGCTGGCTGTGCTGATAGATGGCCCGTGCAACGAGTTCCTTGCCCGTACCGCTCTCGCCGTAAATCAGAACCGTGACGTCTTGCGCGGCGACGCGGCCAATTTCCTTATAAACGTCGAGCATCCGTGGACTGCGTCCCAACATTCGATCGTCCGTGTCGCTCTCCTTTTGAACCCCGCTCGCCGTCAAGGTGACAGGCACCTGCATCCTTCGCCGCGCGTTCAGGGTCCGCGCGACGATATCTTGTACCTGCCCCACGTCGAGCGGCTTGAGTAGAAAGTCGTAGGCACCCAGCCGCATCGCTTCAATCGCTGTCTCGCTCTTATCCGAGACGGTGATGAAAACCACCGGAAGTTTGGGGTCGAGCGAGTGGATCTGCGTGACGATGTCCAAGCCGGATGCATCGGGAAGTTGAATATCTAGCAAAACCGTGTCCGGCAGGCGGGTGCGGATCGCCGCTAATCCTTCCTCAGCAGAACTCGCAGTCAGAACGTCGACATCCGACTCGCTGAGCGCCTTTATCAGAAGCCGCAACACACTGCGGTCATCGTCGATGATCAAGACAGTGGGCATACAGGACACCTGATGGTGTAAAGGGCAACGCTTGGTGCTCGCTCGTCACATGCCCGGTGACAGAGCCGGCTACTCCGGCCCCGACCGATCCGCTTCGTTGAATAGCCAAGCGAGTGATAGCTGAAAATCAGGAAGCACGTCGCCACCGGAGAGTACGCCGTCCACCGCAATCTCGGTGACGTCGCTGGGACTCGTGTAGGCCTTCGCCGTTTGCGTCTCGGGATCGATGTACCAAACCAGACGAACACCAGCCTCGAAGTAAGTCACCAACTTGGCGGCCATTTCCGCTTTAGTATTGGTGTCGGAGAGCACTTCAACGACCAGATCAGGGACGAGTGCGGGGATAGGACGGCGCGGCAGTTTTGTCTTCGGCCAGCGATCCCAACTGATAAACGAGACGTCCGGGATCTTGACGGTGCGTGGCAGGATCTTCAGTGAGCCGTCCGGGCCGAGAAGCTTGCCGACATCATGAGACTTCAGATAAATTCCAATTTCCATGCCAATCAGCAACGCCAGCATTGATTCGTACCACCCCATCGCTTTCTCCACTAATATGCCATCTTGCAGTTCACACCTGCGACCCTCGTGAAGATCCAGCCGAATCACATCTTCCTCCGTCGCATAACCGGGCGGCGGTGCCACAAGGATTCTCTCCAAGGGGATGCCGCCGAGGTGACGTTGCAAATCGGCCATGCTCCAGTGTGACGGGAGTTCAGCTTGGAGCGTTAGCGTGGTTGCTGGCGTAATGGCGACTTCCGCTGGCGGAGCATTTGCGTTTGAAGAGTCGGTGGCCATCTTGAAATGCTCCCTTTCGAATTGCGATGCCTGCATTATCACGTCACTCGTGATCGCAGTCAACGCGATGCCTGCTCACTCATACTTCCCGAACGGCTCGGCGAATCTCTTCCAAGCAAAGTTCCACTCGGTCGCGATGGGTGCGGAACGAAAGGATGCAAATGCGGATGACGTAGCGGCCATGCAACCGCGTGGGAGTCAATAGCACACGTCGTGACGAATTGATTGCATCGCGAAGCCGGATATTCAAGTCGTCATTCTGTTTGTCGGTCAATCCCGTGCGGACGAGTCGGAAGGCGACGACCGTCATCTGCGGATCGGTGATGACTTCAAGTTCGTCGTGGAGTTCTTCATTGAGGTGTCGCTGATGCTCTGCGGCAAAGGCGGTAAGGTCGAGCTTTTCTTCGAGG
>CAUJKL010000285.1 GCA_963204995.1 Planctomycetota bacterium
ACTCGTCTCCGGCGAGGCGATCTTCAAATCCTAGAAGGTTGATTCCGAAGGGGCCGAGGCTTTGGCTGACAAGTCCCCCGCCAATCAGTCGAACTAATTCTTTCTCCGTCGTGATCGCGTTGTTGGGCGATTCGCTCGATAAGGCCGGTGTGCCCGCCAAGTTCACCGTGACGTCCCGACCAGCCAGTTCAATCCGTCGCCCCGAGACGGAAGTCGTGATATCGAGCGACGCGGAACGAATCGCTGTCGAAATCGCTTGAGCCGCGTTGTTCGCGGTAAAGAGAGCGGTTGGTGTGTACGGAATCACAATCGCATTCGGCGTCGATGCACCGATCGCACCAATCTGGATAAGCGCTGGGGCTCCCGAGGTATCGACGAACTGAGTCGTTCCAGAAAGTTGAATTTGTCCCCCGCCCAGGTTCGTTGGCACTACCCCAGTCCCAGCACCACTAATGGCAGTCACGATGCTCGCCACAATCTGACTGTTGGTGGCTGGCAGAGTGCTCAAGCCGAGCACCGTCGGAGCCATCAAAGTCGCGAGATTTGCAGTCGAATTCACGCGTGCCGCACCGGTCCCCGAATTCACCGCGGTGACTCCCAGCCCCGCGCCATTCAGTGCCACCACGATCGCATTCACGACTTCATCTTGAGTCGACGCCAGCCCCACGGAATCGTCAACAAATGGGATGCGTCTGTTGGTAACACCAGTGAGCAAGCCGTTGCTGTCAAACTCGAAAACGACGGGCACACCGAGCGCATTTCTCACGGAGAATGTCTCGCCATCCCGAACGCCACCGGCCAGTGTCGCGCCACCAGCTACGGGAACCGTGATACCCGTAACTCCAATGTCAATCGGAATCGCCCCGAGGGCCGTGATGCCGTCCACGTCGAATTCGAACACGACGTTCCCGCCACCCACTCCATTATTGATCAGGAACGCTTCGCCATCGGCCAGTGACGCAGCCTGCCCCGTGCTGGTCAGAGTGGAATTGATGGGCAGGGTTAGGGTATGGTTGGCCCGAGCCCCCAGTAGCACTTGGCCGTTGCCCAAGTTGCTTGGATTCAATCCGAGGCCCGCGTTTGCCAATGCTTTTGCGATGCTCTTCGCGATGGTGTCCTGAGTATCGAAGAACGTGAAGGGGATCGGCGTGCGGCCGCCGCCGACGGTTCCGTTGCGGTCGAACTCGAAGCTGACAAAGGTCGTGCCGTTGCCGACAGTGAACCTGTCGCCATCATTGACGATGCTGCCGCCAAATGCCCCGGCACTCGGCACTTGAATCGTCAGCGGGCTGGGGGCGGTGAGCGTGATGCCGGCATCGAACTCGAAGGTGGCGGAGTTGTGTTCGTTGATGCTGATTTCAAGATTGTAAAACCCGGTTGTCGTCGCTGCGGCCCCACTGCCTTGTAGGAAAGGATTGTAAGCGTTGTTTCCATCCGCACTGACGCCGACGTAATAGGTTCCGGCAGTCGGCACCGTCACGCTTAAATACGAGTCGGTACTTGCCAGCTCTCCGTGTGCCACTCCATTCGCGTTGGTCGCGACCACCGCCCCTGCGGCATCAAACAGCACTAAGGTGGAATCCAACGTGGAACCAAGTTCGGCGGCATCGATGTCAATGTTGATCGTATCACCTGCCAGCAGATTCACCCGCACGAAATCGACGTCCAAGGCTGGATTGATCGTTACCTGAGGGTTGTCACCGATCTGGCCGGAAGCCAAGTAGTATCCGGCACCTCCGGTCAAACCGCTGTTGACCGCACGGAAGATCGTGTCGTTCGTCTCGTTGAGCAGCAGCAGGCTTGGTTGAATATCGGGGACATTCTTGACCGTGAAGGTATCGCCGTCCGTGATCTGCGAACCATCTCCCGCCAAAATCGTGACCCCATACCCGGCCAGGGCCGCCGAAGCAGCTCGTGCAACCGCATCCGCCACTTGCGAATCGGACATGGAAGAGTTGATGTGAACGGGAGTGTTGTTGGCCGCCACGCCTTGGCCACCTTCGATGAACGATGCCGGCAAGTCGAAAGTTCTCGCGAGGGCGATTTCGGGGATATTCACTCGATGGCCGCTGCGATGCACACCACCCGAGAAGCCTGTGCCTCCGTTCACAGATATTTCGATGTCATAGGGACCGCTACCACTTTCTGCTCGTACGAGAACATAGTACTTACCAGCGGTCGCCACCGTCGTCTCGAAATATGGGTCGAGTGTCAACGGCTCGCCAGGTGCGGGATCGTCGAAACTGAGGAGTAAGAACACTGAAAACAAGGGGTCCACGAAACCAGCATACGGATCCAACGTCCCTCCGAACGTATCAATATCAACGGCGATCGTGTCGCCCGCGTTCAATGTCACCGCGATCACATCTTGATCAAATCCAAAGGCACCATCACCTATGATGCCTGTTCCGCGGAACAAGCCCGTTCCAACGATTCCACTATCGAAGGCGGTCGCAGGTGCGTCGTTTGGCTCCGCAAGGAACTTCGAAGTGACCGAGCCCGTCGTTAAGCTGGCACGCGAGATAGCAGCTTCGATATTAGCGGCGACTTCGTCCGCACTCAAATTGGTCGCAAACAGAACTGGCACGATTCCATCGGGAGTAATCGGCGAGGTTCCCGGCGTAAATGTTGCACCGGCTCCCAAAGCGATCAGGCCACCTGCGGCTGGTGTGGCCGTGGTGCCCGTCGTCGCAGCGATCGCGCTCGCGATCGTGGCCGCCATTTGATCGGCGTCTTCCGAGGGAACGTAGGCGATCCGCGTCGCTCCAGGTGTCGTGATGCCGGCCGAACCAGCCACGGTCAGCCGGGGTGCGTTCGTGACGTCGATCGTGTGTGCGTTGCCGCCGAGATGCACGACACCGGCACCAAGGTTGGATGAAGTCA
>CAUJKL010000286.1 GCA_963204995.1 Planctomycetota bacterium
TGTGACAACACTGTCGTTCGCTCGCGTGTTGCCGCTAACGAGGATGAGTAACAAACCGCAGGCACCAATTCGTGACAACATCGACTCGTCTCCAATCCCATGATTCCGGCACGCTCCCGGCGTTTAGTTGCGGTTGTATTCTACTACACTGACGAGGGTGCTGCTCCACAATCGGACGGACGAGGCGTCCATCCTACGGACGAAGTTTCGCCGGTCGGTCGCTTGCCGACGTGGACTACGGTATTCTATCGATGATCGAACAACTCACTCGACACGCGAGGATAACATGTCCAAGACGATACTCGGCATCGGAGCCCATTACGACGACTGTCCGTTTGGGATTCCTGGCATCTTGCTGAAGGCGATCCGCAAGAATCATCGGGTCGTCATCTTGTCGTTGATCGGCGACTATAGTAACTGGAAGCCCGTGCAAGGCCGCGAGCGGGAACTGGTCGATGGTACGATCGCAATCTGCAAGGAGTACGGAGCCGAGATGCGGTTCCTGGATTTTGCGAGCATCAACTATGAAGTGAATGAAGCCACGAAGCGCGCCGTCGCGTCGGCGATCGCCGAGATCGCTCCGGACGTCGCGTTCATGTTGTGGCCGCACGATCATCACTCGGATCACGTCGTGGCTTCGCAGTTGAGCGATATCGCCTTGCGTCACGGTGACCGGATGCTGGAGCCGGGTCGTGCGTTCCGAGGTCCACGCCAGATCTACATGTACGACAACGGCCCACGGCACACGATCGGATTCGAGCCGGATACGTTTGTCGACGTCAGCGACGAGTGGCCACAAGCGATCGATTGGCTCGGCCGACTGATGGCGTTGGTCCGCAACGAAGCTTACGATGCCAGCCAACTTGACGGTGCTCAGCGCGCAAAAGAGACACTCGCACTATATCGCGGCCAAACGTGCGGCGTCCGATATGCCGAAGCGCTGCGAGCGTCCAATGCTTACGTCCAGGAGATTCTTTGACGATCCGCGTCGTAACGTAGCTGCCGACGCAAGCCGCGACTGACCTAAAACTTCGGAAAGAGTCCGCGTAATCCGCCCTTCTGCGATACCCTGTCAATTCGCTTTCTCAGCATCTTCAAATTGGGGTCGCCCTCGTCGGTGATTTCGCAAAGCAGCTCATAGGCGCGTTCGGCTCCATCCCAATCGCGTTCCTCCAAAGCAATTTGTGCCGCAGCGGTGAACAAAGCCATCGCTTCGGAGATGTGTAGTTGTGGGGTCCGGTAAATCGGAGCCAGCAAGTCGCGAGCCTTTTGGAATTCGCCGGCCATGCCAGCGAACTGGGCCAGCGCGATGGTCGCAAACACGTAATCCGGAAACTCTCGATGGAGTTCTTCTAATCGCCGTTGAGCCCTTTGTTGCCCAGCCTCGCCATCGCGACGTAACCAAACGGTACACAGATTATACGCGGCGCTGCGACTGTCCGGTTCTTCGGCCAGGGCCTCGCTGTAACATGTTTCGGCAAAGTCGTAGTCACCTGCCTGCATCGCCAGCGTACCGTCCTTCATCAGTTCGAGAACCTTGGGTGACGAAGCAGACTCTCGCGTCTCGCTGGAGATCTCCGCCGCCAGCAATTGGATGTCCGTCCACTTTCCACGATTGTAAACGCGGTGTGGGCCGGCATCGATGGCTCCCGCTTCTTTGAGGAACATTAGCGCTTCGAGGCGCATGGTATCGGGGCCACGTGACCCAAGTGCGAACTTCTGCAACGCGTCGCAGCACGAGGGCGAACCGTCGAGCTTTGCTAATCGCACCGCGAGTTCTCTAGCGAGCGGATCGCCTCGATCCAACAAGGCTGGAATCAGTGACGCTACGGCCGGAAACCGTGCCAGCAGAAATTGCTTCTCCTTGCTCACTTTCTGGAACACGTCGTCTATCGTCGCCTTCGGAATCCAATTGCCGAAGGAACAGGCCCAAGGAGCGTGCCCGTCACTGGATTCCAAATCGAGTAGGTTCTCGCGTGCTTCGGGAAAATGCGGATTCAACTTGAGGCACTTCTTCCAATGCGTCTTGGCCGCTGTCTCGTCGCCTAATCGGCACTTTGCGTATGCCAGAAAATGATGCCGAGCGGCGCGGGCATCGCCATCCACGATCTGGTCGTCCCCGGCATCTTCCGCCAAGACCACGACATCTTCGTCACGCCCCAGCAGCGCCAGCGATTCCAACGCTGCCACCAAGGGATCTTGAGACGTGGGTGGATCGGCGACGATCTGATCGGCGAGTTGTTGGGCATCGGCCGTGCGACCGGTCAGAAAGTAGAGTTTCGCCAACGTTGCTTGTGCAAACCGATTCTCTGGACTGAGTTTCCTTGTTTCTTCGACGACCGTCACCGCGTCCGGGGCGCGACCACTTTGAAAGTAGGCAATCGCCAAGTTGTTTCGGGCCGACGCAAAGGTAGGAATCTTGGCCAGCAGCTCTCGACACTTTGCAGCACAACCCACGAAGTCGCCGCTCTGTAACAAGCTCAACGACTCTTCGTGCAAGGCGAGCCATTCGAGTCCGGTTTCTAACGGAAAACCGAAATCTTTGAGCCGAGCTTCCGTTTCCGGCACAAGTATCTCAAGAGCGTGCTTTACTTTCGTGACATGCTCATGGTTCGGCCACCGCTCGATAAAGCTTTCATAATTCAAGCGGGCAATCGTCGCATGTCCCCGGAACATCGACTCCTGGGCATACATCAGACGTGCTTCGGCGTCACGAGGCTGGAGGATCGTTAAACGTTTCGCTGCCTCGCAACACTTCTCATGGTCCTTTGTCGTTTGATAGAGGAACATGAGTGCTTCGACGACCTGTGGATAGCTGGTGCCACGGTTATCCAACTTTTGCAGCAACTCTTCGGCTTTGGCATAGTCGCGATGCTGGATCAAGTCGTAGGCCAATTCGAGCCGCTCGGTCATCTTGCGAGTCATTGTCGCAATCGGCGCGAGCCCGTGCGACTTGCGGTCACGTTGTCGACGTCGCTCGAGTTTCTTTTGTCGGTTCCGTTCGACGATCTGTTTCCTGCGGGCCATGTCGGTATCCTTCCCAAGATGAAGCTGACTTACCAACAATCTAGCCGCGCAGACCGCTCAGCGCCAACTCCGATTTTGCAGAATCTCGCCAAGAGTGGAAAATCGAACAATCAACCCATGTCGCGCCGTCCCGAACATGATCGGCATACTTAGTGCAGCACGGCCGCAATGTACGTTAGCCTTTCTAGGCTGACACTCCCCCTTGTCAGGCTGGAAAGCGTGACGAACTTGAATGCTCAACACACAATCCTATCAACCGTCGCACATTTGTTTCCGGTCGACGCCCACTGATGGATTCTCGATGCGATTGCCTTATGATGATGCGGTCAGAGTTGCGATCAATGATGCCTCGCTCAAGAATGGAACTCGATATGGCTGCCCATCGACCTCCTGTCTGCTGTCTGGCTCTCGCAATCACGTTCCTGACTGCGGTAACGTTACATTCCGCCGATCAGGTAAACTGTCTTCAGATCTATGGCAAGAGCCCTCGTTATTGGCAATACAAGAACGAGCCGGCTCTGTTGCTCGAGGGGAGCAAGACCGACTACATTTTTTTGGCGGAAGAATTGAAAGAACATCTCGATGAAATCGCCGCCGTGGGCGCGAACTACGTTCGTAACACGATGAGTCAGCGCGGAGGCGTTGAACTCAAGCCTCACAAGTGGCTGCCTGGCGGAAAGTTCGAGTTCCGCTGGATCGACGTCCCGACCGGCGATTGGGGCACGACGACCACGGGCCAAGGAGGCAGCAAAGTAAACGTCGCCGCCCCCGGTAAGTCTGGCTGGGTGGCGGCGATCGTCCGCTAATAGCTCTTGTGTCGCAGATTACATCGAATAGCGTCCACTCACATCGGAGATACCCATGAAACAAATCTTGCTGCTACTTCTGACCATCGCGATCACTCCCTTGGCGCGAGTTGGCCGTGCCGAAGAG
>CAUJKL010000287.1 GCA_963204995.1 Planctomycetota bacterium
TCGAATGAGTTTCGAGACGCTCCTTCCGAACAGGCACGGACCCGCCCGGGTAGGCTTTGGAATCATTCTGTCGTCATGTCATAATTCTTCCTCACCGTTTGAGACTAAACTAACAACCCCCGCGGCTCACGCGGAGTGCGGTAACTTGTTACCGCTTTCTTTTTCCCCGGGCGCATGTCAATTCAGTGTGTCGGAAAAAAGTGAGGGTGCCCATAATTAGAACGTCTCGCGAAGTCACTGGAAAATAGAAAGCTCCGACAAGTCGGAGCACTCCAAAAAGTGCAAAACTGGAACTAAGCAACCGTGAATTGCACTTCGACGCAGCGTCTTCCGTTCAACGATGCTAGGGTGAGCGGCAGACCGCCACCCTAGCATCTGCTGTTGAGTAATCGCCGATTACTTAGGCATGGGAAGAACGATCAGGTCATTCTCCGCAAACGTCGCTTCGCCGGCCTTGCCGTTGATGCGGTACTGGACCTTCAGTTGCTTCACGCTTCCCGATGCTGGGTCGCCGCCGAAGCTGGTGTTGTAGCTGGACGACGCCAACGTGATCAGCGGCAAATCACCGACCTGCTTGCGGAGGATCGCCGTCACGTCCTTTTGAGTCGACCCGGCTCCATACTCCGCTTTGATGATTTCCAGTTTCACTTTATCGAGGCCCGCTTTCGAGAGTTGTTCGCTCACGTCCACTTTGCCGCTAAGCTTCTGGGCAATGACCAGCGTGGCCCGCGTCGCGTCTTCCTTCAACGCAGGAACGTTCATCGTTTTGATGGCCAAGGTAAGTCCTTCGACGCTCGGATGCAATGCGAGGACATCTAGCACCAGTTTCTGCTCGGCGGACTGACTCGAAGCGTCCATCGCTTTCTGGCACATCCCGACACGATCTGGTTCAGGCATTGCAAACTTTCGCGCGAGACCAATGTAACCGCGCAGCGCACGGACTTGATACTTCTCGGCAGGTGCGGTCTTGGCCAGATCCAGCAGAACGGGAGCTGCGTCGACGCCGTTCCACTTGCCGAGCAAACGGCTCGCGGTGTCTTGTTGCTCCGGGTCACTACTCTTTGCGGCTGCGCCCAGCGTTTGCAAGGCCTTGGTTCCGCCCACGTCGCTGAGGATTTCCAACAGTAAACTCTTGGTCGCATTAGGCGAACTCGCAAGTGCCAACGCCAGCTCTTCGGCACAAGCCTCGCGATCCGGCATGCGGATGCTCGCTGCCTTCAGAGCTTGTTGAGCCGCGGGTGCATCTTCGGCATGCTTCGGGGCCACCGCCTGAGACACGAGCACGGACAGCCGTTTGAGGGCGACTGTCTCTCCGAGGGCGGTCAATGCGGCGGTGCGCACCGTCTTGTCGGCATGGTCCATCGCCTTGAGCAACTCAGGCACGGCGTCGATGCGTCGCTGGCCAACGAGTTCGATCAACAGCGGGTAGGCTTTGGCTTCTGCCTTGGGGAGCAGGGCCACGATTTGCGCATCGACCTTTTCGCTGGGAAGTCCGGCCAATGCCGACTTCGCCGCTTGTGCCAGATCCGCATCGGCTTCGAGAGCCGCGGCCAGCAGCGTGGAAACACACGATGCGTCGCCCACGCGGCCGAGCGCATTGATGGCGGACAAGCGGACCGGTTGAGGGCCCTGACCAGCGGCTTCTAGCACGGCTGCCAAGACGACGGTGTCAGGGCGATCGGCCATGGCTTGGATGATCAAGGCAGCTCGCTGGGGTGTGGCGCGAATCAATTCGGTCGCCAACGCTTTATCGACTTCGCTGCCTGGAAACTCGCGGGCAGTGCCTAATGCCAGCTGAAAGAAAGCTTTGTCCGGCGATTGGAATTGCTCCAGCAGGAGTGGAATCCCATCTTGATTTCGAGCGAGAATCGCGCCGCGAGTTGCTTCGATGACTCGCTGCTTGGGGACTTCGGCTTTGCGGACTTCGTCGTAGATCTCGGCAGCCTGGGCGGAATCGCCTTCCGCGAACAATCGCTCGGCGCACAGGACACAGCCTTCGGCCACTGCGGAACGAACTTTGGCGGGAGCCGCCGTCAACGCGGCGCGAAGAGATTTGGTGGCCTCTGCATTTCCGATGCGGCCGAGAGCAACCGCAGCGGCCGATGCAACCTCGGCGTCCTTGTCTTGTAAACGAGCGGCCAACGAACTAGCCGCGTTCGCATTTCGACGAACCCCGATCGAATTGATCGTGCCGACGAGGAGAACGCCTTCGAGAGATTCGCTGGCCGCAAGCAAGGCTTCATCCGCTGCCTCGCCCGGAATCACTTCGAGCGCGATCCGTGCCCAAGAAGACAGCTGCGGGTCGGGCAAGAGCTTCGCCAGATCGGCAACTGCTTTACTCGAACCGTGGATCGCCAAGAGTTTGCAGGTGATGGCTTTCTCCGCTCCCGGTGCGTCGGAGCGCAGGACTGCGAGCAGTTCCTGTTCCTTTTCGGGTGACGCCGCTGGGCCGTCAGCCCAGGCCGACGCGGAGGTCATGACGATCAGTGCTGCGAGAAATACAACAGAGCGTGTAAGTGAGTGTTTCATGTACATATTTTCGGTCCTAAGGGTTGAGGACGGTTTTGTTGCGAACAAAAGAACGGGACTTATGGGATACATAGGTCCCATAGATCCTATGAGTCCTATTTCGTAGATCTCACATCTTGGCAGTTTTACAGCCGCCACGGTTCACGCAGAGCCTCGGATCGCAAGCGATTCGCTTCCGCATCGTTGATGAACTCGTGTGTCTTGTTGTCGTAGTTCACTTGGCGGTCCAAGTACAAAGCGATGTTTGCCGCGTGGCAAGCAATGTGGGCATTGCAAGCCGCTTCGGCGTTCCCCTTGGGCTGGCTGCGTGTCTTCACACAGTCGAGGAAGTCGCGAACGTGATAAGTCGCCGGATAGCCGCCGATTTCCGCAACGGTCCTCCCCGCGAGCAAGGCCGGCGAACTCAAGACGAGTTTGCCGCTGTCACCCGCTTCGACCCAGCCGGTTTCGCCTTCGAATCGCACCGGGCAGGAGCCTAGCGGAATCCAGCCGGTTTCGCGGAAGATCAACTCGGTACCATTCTCGTAGCGGGCCATCAGCTGACCGTCCTTGGGCGCGTTGTACTCGACAGGCGGCAGGCAATCTCCGACGGCCCATTGGCAAAGGTCCACGCAATGCGAACCCCACTCGAGCACGCCACCGCCCTTGAAAGCGCCGACGAAGCCACCACCCTTCTCAAAATTGAAGCCGTCGAGCAGCTTGGCATTGAACGGCCGCCAGGCTGCTGGCCCGAGATACATATTCCAATCGACGATCGCTTGATCGGGCTCTGGCTCCGCAGGCAACCAGCCGCTCATCAAAGCCTGCATGCCCATCGGATGAGCGTAGACCTTCGTGAGCTTGCCGAGCTTCCCGGTGCGAGCCAACTCGCAGGCGAACGCAAAGTGCGGCAGGTTCCGCCGCTGAGTGCCGGCCTGGAACACGCGTCCGGTGCGGCGCATCGTTTCGGCCAGAATCAGGCTTTGCGAAATGTTCTTCGTAACGGGCTTCTCGCAATACATATCCTTCCCGGCTTTGGCGGCCGTCATCGCGGCTGTGGCATGCCAGTTCGGGCCGGTGGCGATCAGCACCGCATCGATGTCGCTGCGGTCCAGTAGTTCGCGAAAGTCGCGATAGGTCGCACAGTTCTGATTCCCGTATTTCAGGTCGGCGGTCTTCTTGATCGCGACGCGACGTGCTTCCTTAATATCGGCGACGGCGACGAATTGCACGTCGTCTTGTTCCAGGAAGCAACCGAGGTCATAGGTGCCTCGATTTCCGATCCCGATGCCTCCGACCACAATTCGTTCGCTCGGCGCGACGGCACCGTCCAGCCCCAAGGCCGAACTGGGGATAATCGTGGGTGCCATCACTGCGGCACCAGCTGCGGTTAGCGCGGTCTTCAAAAACCGACGCCGATGAAGTTGAGTTTGCTTCTTCGACATTGCTGATCTCCTGATCGTGTGGGTCGACTGGCCGCCAGAGTTGAGTCGCGGCAAGCTGACAGCATACTCCCGCTGCAAGCTCCTTGCTACACACTTACCGAAGGTTTTTGGTCAGATAACGAACTCAGATCCATCCCCCACGCCAATTGGTCAAGTTGTCCGCCTGGCCGGAAGCGGGAAGTTCGGCGGTTCGTGAAAGCATTCTCTTCGATCGCTTGTGAGTCGCCTTCGTCTAGCGATAATGGTGGATGCTCTCGAATCTAATCTCGCAACGAGGAAACTATAATGATCAGGCTTACGACAAACCGACTCTTCGCAATCCCAGCCTGCATTGCATCATTGCTGCTCGTATCCGCTCTGAATGCGGCGGAGTCCGAGACGGCCACTGACATTATCAGAGCGACGGGAGTTCAGGGCGGGTTGATCGTTCACCTCGGTTGCGGCGATGGGAAGCTGACCGCGGCACTACGA
>CAUJKL010000288.1 GCA_963204995.1 Planctomycetota bacterium
AGCTAGGTTCGACGCGTCGAGCGGGTCTTGAGACCGAGCGTCGAGCGGTGGCGAATCGGCGTTGAGCCAAGCTTCAAACTCAGCCAGGCGAGTCGTCGCTCGCTCGTGGCGTGAGTTTGAATCGGTTTCCGGAAATCCCTGCGAGACAATCCACGCGCGACGTTCGAGATGATCGAAGGCAAAGACGACGTCATAGAAGCCAATCGCTATCGCCGGCACGCCGAACTCATCGTGGCGCGGACTTGGAACTCGCTCGAAACTGCGACCCAAGTCATAGCTCAACAATCCGGCGGCACCGCCCTGAAACGGTGGCAGGCCGGGAATGGTATTACACCGGTGTTGAGCGAGTATCGACTCGATGTTCGCGAGCGGATGTGAGGATCCCGGTTCGACCGTCACAAAAAGAAAGGGATCGGCGGTGACGAAGGAGTATCTGCCCAGCGTCTCGTGCTGCAAGGCACTATCGAGGAACAGGCAGTGGCGGTGCTGCGACAACCGCCGAAACACTTCCACGGGTGTCAGGCTTGAACTCAGCTCGCGAACTAGCGGAAGATCAGTCTTCACTGGCCGAGCCACTGCCTTGCGTAGCGAGTGGCGATCTCGCGGTTGGGGAATGCACGCACTTCCGATGCGGCGGCAGATCGCTGTTCTGCGTCGACAGTCTCGAGAGCCTCTTGAATCCACTTCTCGGCCATATCCGACGAGTGGAAAATGTTCGCGTCTCGTTTCGCACGTCGACCTTCGGGGACGGCGACGGTGGCCACAAAGTGCGGCCACTCGGCGAACGGATCGGAGTAGGGGAGCTTTTTGAGATGCAAGACAAGACGCGTATTCAAGTCTCCCAGGTCATCACCGAAGTATTTGCGGAACAGGTCGAGATTGGCAGGCACAATACCGGGAGCGACCATTTCGCCAGACGATTGCAGTGGACCGAGCTGACTGACTTCGCGGACATAATCGTTGAAATTCACGCGTTTGCTTTTGGCCAAGTAGTGCGTTAAGGACCAGGCCGTAGCGTACCCCGTCGATGTCAGCCGCCCGGCGACCACGGTATGTTCAATCATTTGGCCGTCGGGTTGATCCGACTCGCGACTCTTGAGATACATTTCCAGTTCAAACATGCGCATGTCATTGACTTGGCCAGCACCTTTCCACTTCAAGCGGTCGCCGAAAGTGGTGGGAGCAAAGAATTCGGCGAATCCCTCACTCAACCACATCGGCCAGCGCGACAATCGCTTTTGCACGCCGATGTTGTGGAGAATCTGATGAGCACCCTCGTGGGCAATGGTCGCAATCGACTGTTGGATCGCGAGTTCTGGTTTGACCGCCCGCAACCGCGACTCCTCGTACATAACCACGCGATTGTCGAGGATGTTGTAATAAGCAACGACACCGGACGGCATCCGTTGGTAACGCTGAAATTCATCCTCCGTGCGGAACATCACAACGACCAACGGGACGTCGGGCTCAACCGTTGTAATCTTCTGAGCCTTAGCGTAATTCGCCACGCCCGGAAACATCGTCTCCATGATGCGACTTGTCGCGAGCGCAAATTCTTCGCTGGTGTTGTAGAGGTACAAATAGCGACGCGTCTGATTCGTTTTGAAGCCAGAAAACTCGGTCTCTAAGAGCCGTGCCGCGAGAGCGTCTTTCTCGATAGGCGCAAACTTGCGATCGGTCGAAGTCGCATCCTGACGAGGCCTCGAAACAAGTCGACCATCCGGCAGGATTACGACGCGATTCGCACCGACATCGACGAGCAATTTGGCGACAACGGGCTTGCCGTCATCATCCGCTGTTGCGATGGCTTCTCCATTTCCGACTTGCACCGGGCCAGGCGGGATATCCAGACCAAATTCTCGCGGATCGACGGTCGCCGGTGTCTGAGCCGCTAGCTGGACTCCGCCCAAGCAACAGCAACACAAGGCGGCAGCGACGCGAATGGTGCCTGCAAGAGGCATGACTCGATCCCCAACGGACTCACAAAAGGTGCCTGGAATTGGCGAGTTGGGGACTTATCACCGAAACAAGACCCAACGGTGTGAGTTTAAATGATATCACAAGGACTTGTTCGGGCGAATGCTTGCACGTGGACTGGCAAAATGTCTCAATTTCCCTGGTGCAACACCCAAGCCAGCAACTACCATGAATTCCGTATGCTTATTATTGGGCTAACTCTCGCCGCACGGGCTCAAACCTGACGGAGACAAGAAGTTGAACACGATCTTAAATCCTCGCAGCGGCGGATGGCATGCTGTCGTCGCTGCAGCCTTGCTGATCATATCGATTGCGCCAGTCGCGCAGGCGGCAGATCCCGCTTTCGTGGGTAAATTGGCCTACGCCGTCGATGACGAAGGCAGCAAGCGTTTGGGATTGTCGGACGAGGTGAAAGCACAACTGGTTCAGTTAATAGACCGCCGCGAACAAGATGCCTTAACCATCGCACTCGAGCTAAAGGATCTCCCGCGACCGGAGGCAGAGGCCCGGCTGGCCCCGTTTGTTGCGGAATCAGAACGGTTGGGAATGGCTTTGCTCTCTGTCGAGCAACGAAGTGTCTTGGGGCAAATGGGTGTTGCTCGTCGCGGGATGAGCTCTCTGGCGGACGATGACATCTCCAAGATGTTGGAGCTGAGTGACGAGCAAAAGTCGCAAGTTGGCGAACTGCTTGCACAACGCGATAAGAGCCTCGCGGAGGGCGGAGAGAACGAGCGTCGTGCCGCGATGCAAGATTATGAACGCAAGTTGGCCGGTGTTTTGAATGAGACGCAGCGCACCAACTGGGATCGATTGGCTGGGTTACGAGATGACGAATTGCAACCCATGACACCGCCCGCCGCACCAATTGCGGCAGCTCCCCAAGATGAGCCACCGGCGAAGCCCGACGCAACTCCCGCAGTTCCGGCCATGAAGCCGGCCCCTGCCGTCGCTGGTGATGATACTGCGCGTCCCGCTGATGCAGCAGGTGAGCCCGCCGAGGCACCTTCCGCCACACTCAAATCTGCTGACGTGAAACTGAAGTTCAACTTTGTGCATCAACCGTGGGCCGACGTCTTGGCGTGGTTTGCCGACGAGGCGGATCTTTCCTTGCTCATGGAAACACCGCCTACCGGGACGTTTAACTATCGAGACACGCGGGCTTATACACCCTCGGAAGCCATCGATCTGATGAATCGAGTGCTGCTATTGAAAGGCTTCACGCTCGTCCGAAGTGACCGCTTGCTGACGTTGATGAATTTGGAAGACGAGATTCCGCCGCAGCTAGTCGAATTCGTAAGTGTGGCTGATCTCGACAAGCGTGGTTCCTTTGAGATCGTGAAGTGCTTGTTTCATCTCGCCAAAATGGACCCGGCCGACGCCGAGGCCGAAATCACCAAGATGATTGGACCACAAGGAAAGGTCATCGCGTTTCCGACAGCCAGCCAAATCCTCGTTACCGAGACGGCGGGCAAGCTGCGAACGATTCGTGAGATGATCGAACAGGTCGAGAATCCGGATGCGGCACGCGCTCAGGGGATTCTGGAAATCAACTTGAAATTCGTCGGTCCGGAAGAAGTGTTGGCAATCGCCCGACCGCTGCTTGGCATTCCCGAAGACGCCAACTCGAATGACAAAATTCGCATCGCCATGGACCCATTTTCCGCGCGGCTATTCGCTTCCGGCGAGCGGGACTTAATTCGTCAGTTGGAAGCGATTGTGCCCATGGTGGATCGAGCACCACGTGAAGGCGAAGGTGCCACGATCGGCGTGCTTGAACAACCGCAACTGATGACCTACCCGATTACCAAGGCCGACCCCGACCAAGTACTTCAAATCCTCCAGACGTTGCTCGCCGGTTTACCCGACGTTCGGCTGACGGTCGATCCGGTCACGAAGAAAGTTGTCGCGCTCGCGCGACCCACCGAACATGCCACCATCGTAGCCACGCTGAAGCAGTTGGAAGGCGATGCGGATCAAGTCGAAGTAATTCAACTCTATAAGATGGATCCTCAGTTGGTGATCCTTTCGATCAACAAACTGTTCGGTATGGGCGACGCCACCGCGGCAGCCAATGGCCCGAAAATCGATGGCGATCCCACGACGATGAAGTTGTGGGTGCGCGGTACTTCGGCGCAGATTGCCCAGGTCAAAGAACTGGTGGAGAAACTCGAAGGCCCACAAGCGGACGGGACCGGCATCCGCCAAAACATTCGCATGCTGCCGTTAAGCGGCGAGTCTGTCACATCAGCACTGGAGAGCATGGAACTGTTCTGGCCGACGATGCGGTCGAACAAGATTCGCGTCGTATCGCCATCGTCAGTCGGTTCAACCTTGCGAGAGAGGCGATTGGCAGTGCCTTCTGCTTCGGAACAACAACGACATCTCAAGCCGGTCGCCCCCGAGCAACCCGCGCCCGCGCCGATCGAGGAGCCAAAACCCGCGCCTCAACCGGCTCCAAGCGCGCGCGGAAACGCCGTCAAGACGCGGCCCAACCACTATTCGTTTGCGGCTTTACAACAGGCGGAGGAGGCCGCACCACCGGAGGCAGAATCACGCCCGACATCAACCGGTGGCGAGATCATCGTATCGGTCACACCCAACGGACTTATCATCGCTTCGGACGACCTTGATGCACTAGACGACTTCGAAGCACTTCTCCGCAGCTTGACACAAGAATCCTTGGTGCCGGCCAGCGAGCCGACCGTGTTTTGGTTGAAGTATGTGAAAGCGGATGTGGCGGCAGAAACATTGAACCAAGTCGTGAACGGTGCTTCGGCAAGTGGAAGTGGTGGCGGCTCACTTTTGGGCGATGTCGCGTCGTCTGTCCTCGGAGACGTGGGGGGCGGCATGCTAGGCAGCTTGCTCGGTGGATCAAGTTCGACGTTTGCTGCTGGATCGGCCAGTATCGTGCCGGACTTGCGGCTGAACGCTTTGATTGTCCAAGCTGCGCCGGCGGACCTCATTCTGATCGAGCGAGTCCTTCCGGTGATCGACCGCGAGTCGGGCCCCGAAGTCGTGCTGACCAACGGAACACCACGGCTCATCCCTGTTTTGTATATGTCCGCCGAGCAGATGTCGACGATCGTCAAGCAGATCTACCCTGATCGTATCGCGGCAGCGGCAGGCAGCGGTGGACAGCAGCAGCAACGACAACCCTCACCCGCCGATTTCATCCAGGCACTTCGTGGCGGCGGCGGTGGTGGTGGCGGAGGAGGTCGAGGAGGCGGCGGGCAAGCGGCGGAAGCGGAACCGGCCAAGATGACGATCGGTGTGGACACTCGCAGCAATTCGCTGATCGTGGCCGCCCCCGAACCGCTCTTTCGAGAGGTCGAGATGCTGGTCGCTCAACTCGACCAGGAAGGCATTGAATCAAACGACGCCACGGAAGTTGTGACGATCCGCTACGGAAACTCAGATGCCGTGCAGGCGACACTCCGGGCGTTGATGGGTGAGCAGATCAAGACGAGCGGAACCACATCAAGTTCATCGAGTTCACCCTCACCGAGTTCCAGTCAACCGAGTGGCGGTGCGTCAAGCGATGCAGCTGCCATCCAGCAACGAATCGAGTTCTTTCGGTCGCTCCAAGGCCAAGGAGGCGGTGGAGGTTCCAGCAGCTTCGGTGGGCGAGGTGGATTTTCTGGCTTCGGTGGTGGTTCCTCTGGTTCCGGAGGCGGCGGGCGTCCCAGTAGTCGCGGACGTCCCGGTGGCGGGAGATAGCTCGGATTATTAGCCGCTTGGCGATAGCCTCAGACTCCTGATCCAGGAACGGAAAACTCTGGGATTCAGCGGATTCTCGATGAGGTAGTGGGAAAATAAAGTGATATCAAAATTCAATTCGTGGTCGTCTTGAATTCGTGGGGCCAGACGATGTGCTCCCACGAATTCAGGACGACCACGAATTATGGTTCACCGTATTTCTGCCGGATCAGGAGTTCTGAGCCTGCGGCTCTCGTGAACGTCGAGAGAACCGCAGGCTATCGCGTGGCGGTTGATTTGCGCGGCGTTTTGGGAAAGATGGCTGGAACCCATTTTATAAACGCAGGTCGTGGCGAATCCGGAGCGTTTCATAATCCGGGCGCGCGTTGGCTAATTGGGAGCTTCGGTCACTGCCAGAAACACCAACCGCCCTGATGACGCCGAGTGGATTCCGGGCCACACGCGTCAGGGACGCGGGAGTCGGAAAGACGCCATGTTCAGGGCGATTGGTTCACAATTAACACCGCCAACTCGCAATCCGACCGATCCTTCCCGTGTAACGAACTGCCACTTGCCGTCGAGCGCACGTTTCCAGCAGGCATCTGGCCGACTACAATGGAGGAGGTTCAGTCGGTAAGCGTGAAGGCAGCAAGGCTTTACGTTGGTGGCGGGACACGTGATTGTGTATCCACAAAACATGAGATTGTGTACCAACAAAACGTGAATGGTCTCGTTTCTCCGTAACTTTTGTGCGTCGAATCGGTTCAACAATAGGCAGCTCCACTTTCGAGCGTCAACAACTCCCGCCTTGCGATTCCCGCCTACTGTGAAAGACAGACTTCCAGAAATGGAGATCATCAACATGCCTTCGACCTTCGACCGCCGACTATTGCTAGTATGCGTCGGATTGTCGTTGCTGACGTGCGTTGTCGTTGCTCAGCAGCGGCCAGAGGGTCGGGGATGGGGTGGAGGAAGTGGTGGCGGGTTTGGCGTTGGATTCGGTGGTGGTGGGCCTTTGGACTTATTGCAACGTGCGGACGTTCAGGCCGAACTCGAATTGCTGGACGAACAAAAGAAAGAGATGCACGCGCGAGTCGAGACTTTCAACGAGCGACGACGTGAACTCCTCCGCAGCTTTGCAGACCAGTTTCGCGATCGCGATGCCGGCTCGGAGGCGGATCGCGAAGCATTGCGTGCAAAGGTTCAAGAGGCGTTTCGAACGTTAAGTCAAGAGACCGAGGCGGGCTTGTCGTTCCTGCTGCCTCACCAGCGAAAACGCCTCTCGCAGTTGGAGATTCAATTTCGGCTGCGCGGTTTCGGAGGGCTTGGTGCATTGGGATCGCGTGAAATCGGCGACCAACTTTCCGTGACCGATGAACAACGCGAGGTGCTACGCCACAAGGCGACGGAGCTTGGGCACGAGTTGAGCAAAAAGATTGCCGAATTACGACGCGAAATGCAAGAGAAGCTGTTAGCCGAACTTACTTCGGAGCAACGCGAAACATTTAGAGAGATGCTCGGAGATCCCTTCGAGTTTCAAGATCGTCCACCGTCGCCTCCGGTTGTCCGGGAAGCGAACAACGTGAATGATAACAACGAATGATCGAGATGGAGTGAAGGTGTAACGAATGGAAGCTGGAGAAATACTTGTTGATTGCGGCTTGCTGGACGCTCGGCAGTTGTCGATGTCCCGAGTTCAGAATCAAGACGACGTTGTCGAAGCAGCCGTCGAACTCGGTTTCGTCACCGAAGAAGCGGCGTTACGCGCCTTGGGCGACGCCGTGGGACTCGACTATATCGACCTTAGCGAAACACAAGTTGACCTTTCGCTGCTCGATAGCTTTCCGAACAAATTGATCCATCGCCAGTCGTTGTTTCCGATTAGCCGAAACAACGGCGCGTTGGTGGTGGCGACGTGCGACCCTTTCGATCTTTATCCGCTGGACGAAGTCAGTGCTGCTACCGGCCTCAGTGTAATTCCGGTGCTGGCGGCGCGCAGCGAAATCACCAAACTGATCAAACGGCATTTGGGTGTCGGCAGCGAGACGGTCGAAGGCCTGATGCTGGCCACTGCGGAAGAGGAAGGCATCGAACTGCTCAGCGACATCGAGACCGATGGCTCGGAGCTGTCGGAGATGGCACAGGAAGCGTCGGTGGTCAGGCTGGTGAACGAGATTTTATTGGAAGCGATCGAAACGCGGGCCAGCGACGTGCATATCGAAACACAGCCGTCTGGCTTGAAGATTCGCTACCGTATCGACGGCATGTTGCAAACGCAGCCCGTGCCTCCCGAGATCAATCGATTTGCCTTGGCAATCGTCAGTCGCTTGAAGATCATGGCGCGATTGAATATTGCGGAGAAGCGGTTGCCGCAAGACGGTCGGATGAAGTTGCGAATCGCACGGCGTGAAGTCGACGTTCGTTTGTCGGTCATCCCCATGATTCATGGCGAAGGTCTCGTGATGCGACTCTTGGACAAGAGCGCGATGTCGTTCGAATTGAAGAAGCTGGGAATGGAGGTCGAGACTTACGACACATTCCGCCAGCTGATCGATATGCCGCACGGAATCATCCTGGTCACCGGACCGACTGGTTCGGGTAAGACGACGACGCTGTACAGCGCTCTGATCGAAATCAACAGCCCGGACGTGAAGATCATCACGACCGAAGACCCTGTCGAGTATCAACTGGAAGGCATCAACCAGATTCAGGTCCATCCCAAGATCGGATTGACGTTCGCCCATTCGCTCCGCAGCATCCTCCGCCACGACCCTGACATCGTGCTGGTCGGTGAAATTCGTGACCTCGAAACTGCCGAGAATGCCATTCAGGCATCACTCACCGGTCACTTAGTGTTCAGCACACTGCACACGAACGATGCCGCCAGCGCCTACACGCGGATGGTGGAAATGGGAGTTGAACCTTTTCTCGTGGCCAGTACGGTGGAAGCGGTGATGGCTCAGCGACTGATCCGTCGGCTTTGCCCCAAGTGCAAGGAGAGCTATGAACCCGATACGGCGGATCTGCCACCCGACTTCCCGTTCGATCAGCTCGAAGGTTCACTATACGTCAATGTGGGCTGTCGAGATTGTCGTGGAACGGGCTATTCCGGTCGGCTTGGTATCTATGAGTTGCTGGTGAGCACGGATGAAGTGCGACAGCTGGCACATGATCGCTCCAGCAGTTGGAAGATGAAGCAAGCGGCCGTGCGTGGTGGGATGCTGACACTCCGAGACGATGGCTGGCGAAAAGTGTTGGCTGGAAGCAGCACGGTGGACGAGGTCTTACGAGTCACCAAGGGAGATCAGCAAGTCGCGAAAGCGTAAGTGATAACCAACGATGCCTGACTTTGCCTACACAGCTAGAAACTTCCAGGGGGAAAAGGTCACGGGTTCGTTGTTCGCGCAATCCGAGCGCGAGGCCATCGCGAATCTTTCGACGCAGCAACTGTTTCCACTCGAAGTCACGCAGCAAAAGACCGCGTCGCAAAAGAGCGCGTTCAATCGGCGCGTCAGCGGCCAGACGATGGCCGTTACCTATAGCCAGTTGGCTTCGCTGTTACGCAGCGGCGTTCCGTTGTTGCGGTCGATTGGCGTGATTCGAGACCAATCCTCCCAGGCAGTGCTGAAGGAAGTGTTGGACGACGTTTATCGTCGCGTCGAGGAGGGCACGACGCTTGGTGAGGCGATGTCGCGCTACCCTCGCGTCTTCAGCGAGCTGGCCATCAACATGGTCAAAGCTGGCGGAGAAGGCGGGTTCTTGGAAGAAGCTTTGGATCGCGTCGCGACGTTCACGGAACAGTACGAGGATTTGAAGAGTCGCACGACGGGGGCCTTGGCCTACCCGATCTTTCTGACGGTCGTTGGTACTGCGGTCGTCGCCGTGTTGATCGTCTTCTTCGTACCCAAGTTTGCCAGCATCTTTGACAGTCTGCGTGAACGGGGCGAGTTGCCGATGATGACCGATTGGCTGCTCTGGTTTAGCGGTTCGGTTCGGCACTATGGCTGGATTTTTCTCGTTGCCGCTCTCTTCGGTTCCTTTTTCATTCGTTCGAGAATGGCGACGGAATCCGGTCGCAGGACGGCGGATCGATGGAAGTTGAAGATTCCGCTGCTCGGTAGCATTTTTCAAAATCTGGCCGTCGCGAGATTCTGTCGCGTGCTCGGCACGATGCTCCGCAACGGCGTACCGATTCTGAAGTCACTCGAAGTCAGTCGGGATGCGGCAGGAAACCGAGTCCTATCCGAAGCCATTGCGGCTGCGTCGGAAAACATTTCCTCGGGGCAAACCCTCGCCGCACCATTGGCCAGTTCCGGCTACTTCCCCAAAACCGTCGTCGAGATGATCTCGGTTGCCGAAGAATCAAATACTTTGGATAAAGTCCTGGTCGAAATTGCAGATGGCCTGGAACGCCGCACCGAGCGACGGCTGGAGTTGGCGGTGCGTTTGATCGAGCCGATTCTGCTGCTGAATCTCGCCGGCATTGTGCTGTTTGTCGTTATGGCGTTGTTGCTCCCGGTGATAAAGATGAGTGCAACGGTGTAGACACGGGGGATTTCCTCCGTTTCACTAGTCAGAGGGCATGGTGTAGGGTGGGCTCAGCCCGCCAACGAAGATGATAACTTGGTGGGCTGAGCCCACTCGACGATGTAACAAACAAACGAACACACGGGTTGAGATAAGGAGTTGGAAGTTATGAAACGTCGCAGACGTGGTCAGCAAGGTTTTACGCTGCTGGAAGTTCTCTTGGTGCTTACGATTCTGGTGATTTTAGGATCGACCGTTGGCGTCTTCTTGTCGCGGACGCAGACCCAAGCTCAGAAGAAAGTGGCCAAGATTCAAGTCGACGCGATCGCTCAGTTGATGGAGCAATACCATATTGATGTCGGCGTGTTTCCTGCTTCGCAGCAAGGGATCGATGCGTTGTTCACGGCTCCGGCCGACCTCGCAGATACCGGCAAGTGGGCTGGGCCTTACAGCAAGAAACAGATCGAGCCTGATCCT
>CAUJKL010000289.1 GCA_963204995.1 Planctomycetota bacterium
GATCGCGGGACTGCCTCCTGCAGCGATGCGGTATACCGAAGCGCGGCTGTCAGCGGTTGCGGCAATGCTCCTGGATGATCTCAAGCTCGATACGGTCGAATTCATTCCGACCTACGATGAGCGGAATACCGAACCCAGCGTCTTGCCCTCGAAGTTTCCTAACTTGCTGGCCAACGGAGCACAAGGGATCGCGGTCGGTATGGCCACGTCGATTCCGCCGCACAATTTGCGCGAGATTTGCGATGCGGCCACACGGTTGATCGACGAGCCGGATGTAACCGTGGACGACCTCATGGAGATCGTCAAAGGTCCGGACTTTCCGACGGGTGGCATCGTTTGCGGACGAAGTGGGATTCGCCGCGGCTTTCGGACTGGGCGATCGACGATCATTGTTCGCGGACGTGCCGTAATCGAAGAGCCTGCAAAGGGCCGCAGTCGTATCGTCGTGAGCGAGATTCCTTATCAGAAGACTCGCGATGCGGTGGTCGAGAAGATCGCGGAGTTGGTCAATGACGATCGCATCAAGGGCATCTCGGGAATTCGCGACGAGAGCGATCTTAAAGAGCCCGTGCGGCTGATCATCGAACTGAAGCGCGATGCCGATGCAGAAGTCGTGCTCAATCAGCTGTATCAGTATTCGCAGCTGCAAGACACATTCTCGCTGAACTATTTGGCACTGGTCGACGGCAAGCCGCGAACCTTGACGCTCAAGGAGTTGTTGCAAGAGTTCATCCGGCATCGCGTCACCGTGATTCGCCGGCGGACGCAGTTCCTGCTGGCGAAAGCCCGACGCCGAAAACACACGGTTGAAGGCTTGTTGCTGGCGTTGGCGAATATCGACGAGGTCATTCGAGTCATTCGCGGTTCCCGGACGCAGGCCGAAGCGAAAGTCGGCTTGATGGGCGTCGAGTGCCCGGCGGCGATGATGGAGCGAGCACTCGGCGACGAAGGGTTTGCACACTTCCAGGACGAGCGCGGGCAAGCCGGTTCGTATGCACTGACGGCCGTTCAAGCCGATGCGATTCTGCGGATGACGCTCGGCCAACTGGTCAATCTCGAGCAAGAGAAGCTCGGTGACGAACATCGCAAGCTGCTTGAAGAGATCAAGGAGTACTTGCGGATCTTGTCGGACGACCAGAACATTCTGGAGATCATCAAGACGGACCTCGAAGAGATCCGGCGACGCTTCGGCGAGGATCGACGCACCGAGATTTCCGATGAAGAGCTGGGCGATGTCGATCTGGAAGATCTGATCACCGAAGAAACGATGGTGGTCTCGATCACTCACGAAGGCTACATCAAGCGCACGCCCGCCAGCACCTATCGTGCGCAACGCCGCGGCGGCAAGGGCCTCAAGGGTGCGAAGTCGGACGATGAAGATCCCATCGAGCATTTGTTCGTAGCCAGCACGCACGCCTACTTACTGTTCTTTACGAATAAGGGGCGAGTCTACTGGCAAAAGGTTTACGGCCTGCCGCAACTGTCGCGTGAAGCCAAGGGGCGGGCGATCGTGAACTTGCTCAGCCTGGATGAAGGCGAGAAGATCGCGGATTGCCGCGCGGTACGAGATTTCGACCTGCCCGATCATTATTTGATGATGGCAACACGAAAAGGATTGGTGAAGAAGACGCCGCTCGAAGCGTACAGCCGACCGCGGCAAGGTGGAATCATCGCGATCAAGTTGAAAGAGGATGACGAACTCGTGGATGTCGTCGTCACGAAAGCCGGCGATGAAGTTGTATTGGCGACAGCCGGTGGCATGGCAATCCGGTTTAGCGAGTCGGACGCGCGACCGATGGGCCGAAACACTTCCGGTGTCAAAGGCATTCGGCTCGGCAAGGGCGATGATCTGGTTGGCATGGTCGTCGCGGACCCCGATTCGACGTTGCTCACGGCATGTGAGAATGGCTACGGGAAGCGCACCAACTTCGGTCCTTCGATGGCGGTTGCCGAAGAGGAGGGCGAGGAAGCCGAGGGAACGGCGGACGAGTCGGCCACGGAAAACGAAGCGGAAGACGAAGTTAGCTCCAGCTCGCGATATCGAACGCAGCGACGCGGCGGCAAGGGCGTGCGCGATATCAAGACGACGAAGCGTAACGGCAAAGTAATCGGAATTGCCCGTGTCACGGATGAAGACGAACTGATGATGATGACGGCTCGTGGCAAGATCCAGCGGATCGCTGCGAGCGACGTCAGTGTGATTGGTCGCAATACGCAAGGCGTGCGAATCATGAGCTTGGACGATGACAAGCTGGCCGCGATCGTGCGAGTGCCGCGGGACGAAGACGAGGAGGAAGTAGCCGGAGGAAGCAGTACTCCGGATCAACCGGTCACAGCATCCAGTGCTTCCGAGTCTGAAGGTGACACTCCTGCCAACGATGAGCAGGAAAGCTAGACGCCTGACGTGCGAGCAGAGTACGATGGCCCTCCGAGGCCGTCGAGGTCCACATTCGTTCGGGAACGACGGCCTCGGAGGGCCATCGTACAAAGTGAATCCATGACCAACCAACGCCGAGCATTGATCACCGGCATTACGGGCCAGGACGGCGCGTATTTGGCTCGCTTTCTGTTGGACCGCGATTACGAGGTTCACGGGGTCGTGCGTCGCTCGAGTACAGAGACATTTGAACGCATTAACTCGATCCGCGATCAAGTTTGTCTGCACCAGGCGGATCTGTTGGATCAATTATCCCTGGTCCGCGTCGTCGAAAAGTCACGGCCGCACGAAGTCTATAATCTCGCGGCGCAGAGCTTTGTACCCACGAGTTTCGACCAGCCGCTGCTCACGGGCGAGTTTACGGCACTCGGTGTCACTCGCGTCCTGGAAGCCGTCCGCTTGGTCGATCCCGCGATTCGTTTTTATCAAGCCAGCAGTAGCGAGATGTTCGGCAAAGTTCAGGAAGAGCCACAGACCGAACAAACGCCGCTGTGGCCCCGCAGTCCCTACGGTGTGGCGAAGGTCTATGGGCATTGGATTACCATCAATTTTCGAGAGAGCTACGACCTGTTCGCTTGCAGCGGTATTCTCTTCAACCACGAATCACCTCTGCGCGGCAAGGAGTTCGTCACGCGAAAGATCTCGGATGGCGTCGCGCGAATTAAACTGGGGCGACAGCAAAAGTTGAAACTCGGAAACCTGGACGCACAACGCGACTGGGGCTTTGCCGGTGACTATGTGCGCGCGATGTGGCTGATGCTCCAGCAGGATGCACCCGATGATTACGTGATCGCGACGGGCGTGAAGCACTCCGTGCGCGAATTCTGCGAAGTTGCGTTCGGCCACGTTGGTCTGACTTGGCAAGATCACGTCGAGGTCGACCAAGCCTTGCTCCGCCCGGCGGATGTCAACACCTTGTGTGGTGATGCTCGGAAAGCCAAGACGCAGCTGGGGTGGGAGCCTGACGTATCGTTCAAGGAACTGGTGCGAATGATGGTCGATGCAGATCTGGAACGCGTTCGGAAGGAAGCGACGTGAAGGCCTTCATCACCGGCGTGACGGGCTTTGCGGGTTCGCACTTGGCTGAGCATTTGTTGGCGTGCGGCGACGAAGTGTTGGGCAGCTCGTATCGCGGACGCTGGGTGCGTGGCGTTCCAGATGCCGTGCAACGCGCGGTCTCGGTGTTCTCGTGGGATCTGACCACCGGAGCAGACCAACGCACTCTTCAAACGTTGATCGACTTTCGGCCGGACGCCATCTTTCATCTGGCCGCGAACAGCATTCCGTCCGAGTGTGGAGGAACTGACCCGACGCCGCAAGCACTGGCCAGCAACGTTGGTGGAACGCACGTGGTCATCGAGGTGAGCAAAGCGTTCGCCGATCGGCCGCGAGTGCTGCTGGCCAGTAGCTGCTACGTGTATGCACCCGTCACCTTTGCATCGCCGGTTGTGACGGAAGATTCGCCGGTCGATCCGCAGCGAGCTTATGGCAAGACGAAACTGCTCGCCGAACAGTCGTTTCTCGGTGCCGTACGCGACGTGGGCCTCGACGGCGTCGTGGCCCGAGCTTTTCAACATGCTGGCCCCCGGCAATCTCCTCGGATGATTCTGCCAGATTGGATTCGCCAGTTCACTGCTTCGAGCGACAAACCGATCCGCGTTGGTTCCCTGGACACCTATCTTGATCTGACGGACGTGCGCGACATCTGCCGCGCCTACCGGCAACTCGTGGTGGACGGAGAACGCGGGAGTGTATACAACGTCGGCAGCGGAATTTGTCGGCGCAGCGGTGATCTCCTGGAAATCATTCAACGCTGTGCGGGATCGCGGTGCGAAGTCGTCGAATTGGAGCCTGGACAACGCCAGCATCCCGTGGCAGATATCACGCGACTGACGAACCAAACGGGCTGGAAACCCGAAATATCGATTGAACAAACAGTGACAGACACGCTGAAATATTGGCAAGACGAAGGAACAGATTCATGAAGATCGCAGTCGTCGGAACGGGATATGTCGGACTTGTTACAGGTACTTGCTTTGCGGACAGCGGCAACAATGTGACCTGTATCGATATCAATGAGGCCAAGATCGAACAGCTCAATCAAGGCAAAGTTCCCATCTACGAGCCCGGCTTGTCGGAGCTTGTCGTCCGGAACGCGACTGCCGGGCGGTTGCATTTCACGACCGACTTGGCCTCCGCCGTCAAGACCGCACAACTTGTCTATCTGGCCGTGGGCACGCCCCAGTCCGATGATGGATCGGCTAATTTGTCGGCCTTGTGGGCGGTTGTTGACGCCATCGCGCCTCATCTCCTGAAAGATGCCATCGTCGTCACGAAAAGTACGGTTCCGGTCGGTACGAATGCGGGAATCTATGCGCGGTTGAAGGAAGCGACCGGGCGCGAGTGCGACGTGGCGAGCAATCCCGAATTCTTGAAAGAAGGCGCAGCCATCAAAGATTTTACGGCCCCGGATCGAGTTGTGGTCGGCGTCCGTCGACCGGAAGTCGCCGAGACTTTGCACGAACTGTATGCACCGTTCCTTCGCACGGAGCGGCCTTTTCTTGTCATGTCGCCGGAGAGTGCCGAGCTGACCAAGTACGTTGCCAACGCGTTGCTTTCGACCAAGATCAGCTTCATCAACGAGATGGCGAATGTCTGCGAGCTGATGGGCGGCGACATCAATGATGTTCGCCGCGGCATCGGTCACGACCAGCGCATCGGGTTTCAGTTCCTGTTTCCCGGTGTGGGATACGGCGGAAGTTGCTTCCCGAAAGATGTTCGCGCATTGGCCAGTATGGCGAAGAGTGTTGGCGTCGAACCCCGAATCATGAATGCCGTCGACGAGGTCAATGATCATCAGAAACATGTACTTATTAAAAAGATCGAGGCACATTTCGCCGGGAAGCTCAAGGGCAAGACGATCGCCATGTGGGGACTCGCGTTTAAGCCCCGCACCGATGATATTCGCGAGGCTCCGGCACTGGTGATGATCGATCGCTTACTGGAACTGGGAGCTGTGCTGCAAGTTCACGATCCTGAAGCGATGTCCAACGTCCGCGCGATCTACGGCGACAAGTTGAAATACGCGACACTGCCGATGGATGTGTTGGAAAACGCAGACGCTTTGGCGATTAATACCGAGTGGAGCGAGTTTCGGAATCCCAACTTTGACGAGATCAAACGACGGATGAACGCCGCAGTGATTTTTGATGGGCGGAACCTATTCGATCCGGAACAGATGCTGGAATACGGCATCGCGTACCACTCGATCGGCCGCAGCTCGGTCACGCCCAGTTAGTCGGACGCCCGAGTCACTTACACGTCGCGTTCGATTACAATGACGTGGTCCGCCGGGTTCGAGGTGTTTTTTGGGAGTTCGCATCAATGCTCACGAGATCAGCGTACATGTATGGTGGTGTTGCCGTGTTGGCTTTCGTCCTGGCCGGATGTCAGCAGTCGAGCGACATAGGGGTCAGGCAAACTGTCTCTGCCGCTGGTACACAAGATCCAACACCGGAAGAATCCGCTGAGGCCACGGCTTCCGCAGTAAGTGTTCCGCTTCAACCGCCCGTCGCATCCGACGAACCGGCGTCCGCTTCAATCGAAATAGCAGCCGACGCGATTCAACCGCACATGTCGATCGGCAGCGACGGCGTCATCTATCTCACGTTCATTCATCGCGGAAACATCTCAGTTTCGATCTCGCAAGACCGGGGTCAAACATTCAGCGAACCGGTGGTCGCGATCGATGTGCAAGGCCGCGCTCGCGGCGGCAGGCATCGGGGACCGCGCATCGGAGTCGACGGCGAGGGGAACATTACCGTAACAGCACCGGTCACGTTCGACGTGGCCGAGTACGAGAAAAAGTATCCGACAGCCGACCTATTTCTGGTTCGCTCGACGGATGGTGGCAAGACGTGGAGCCAGCCCAGGCAGGTCAATGAGGTCGCCAAGAAGGCCCCCGAAGCGTTGCACTGGATGACAGTCGCGCCCAACGGCGTCGCGCACGTGGCGTGGCTGGACCTGCGCGACCGCGAGAAGTCGGGGCAAGACCTCTACTACACCACGGTCGTCGCTGGCGAAGTCGGCGCGAATGTAAAAATCGCCACGACCGTTTGCGAATGCTGTGCCCCGGGAATGACGATCGACGCAGCCGGGAATCCATTGGTCGCGTATCGCGAAGGCGGCAGCAATCCGAGTCGCGAGATCTTCGCGCGGTGGTCGACCGACGGCGGCCGATCGTTCGGCGGCGTGATGCAGATCAACAAGCAGAAGACGCTGGAAGACGGATGACCGATGTCAGCTCCGGCGGTCGCCGTATCTGACAATGGAAACAAATATGCCGCAGCGTGGAAAGACATTCGCACGGGCGAGCCCAACGTGTACTGGACGATCTCCGACAAACCCCAGTCCGCCGATGGCCAACTGGTCCACGACGAGACGAAAGGCAAGCAAGATCATCCGTCACTCTGCATCGACGCCTCCGGCACCGTCTGGGTCGCCTGGGAAGACGCCCGCTCCGGCCACGACGAAGTCTGGATTCGCTCCTCGCGCGAAGGCGACGCTGGTCGACGGCTGAGCGAACCCGGCGCCGCTGCGGCGACCTTCCCCACGATCACAACAGGACAAGACCTCGTCGCCGTCGTTTACGAGTCGCAACACAACGACCGCAAGTCGGTACAGTTTCACTTGATCGCGTCCGATCGGTGAGGTGTCGACTCTCTCTGCTGCAGTCCCCAACGGGCTCGCCCCGTTTGGAACCAAAGATTAACTGATTAGCAAGGTCCATTAGAGAATCGAGACCCCCACGAGCTCGCCTCGTGGTTGAACGAGATTCGTCGAGGCCCGATCGAATAGGCCACGCCGTTCAACACTGACACGTCGAGTTCGTGCCTGGTCAGCGACCCAACGAATCGCTCCCGTGATGATCGGATGTAAGGCTTCGGTGTACTCCGGATGCGGACTCACCGAAATCACGCGACCGTTGCCAAAGCCACCCGATACGATCGCCGGCGTGTCGATCATGGTCCCCTGCTGCGGCTCCCAGAGTCCATTCTCGCTACGGAACCAGGCCAGCACGCGATAGTCTTCCAGATCAGGATGATCCTTCCGAGAAATGATCGGGCCGTTGGAGTAACGTACCGTCACCCGCTTGTTGACGTCGCCGAAGATCGCCTGACCTGCAGCGGTGATCTCCATGTCGATGTCCGCCCAACCGCCGCGATACCACATTTGTTTGCTGCCCTGGCCGGGGATCTCTCGCGTGCCGGTAAACACGCTTGCGTTGATCAGGTTCAGCGACCAGTCGTAGTGCGATGAACACAAGTAAGCCCCCGCGCACACGCCGATATAGCCGCCGCCGGAATTCACAAACTCCCTGACGGCTCGGCGGCCCTCTTCGCCGATCGCCTGGGCCTGCTTCGAACCACTGCCGCCGGGAAACACCACGACATCGAACTGCTTGAGTATTTCCGGAGTCATGTCGGCGCTACCGAGATGATGCAAAGTCATGTCGTCGGCCGCATCCACGACGCTCCAGAGATGGTCGCGACTGGAGCCCGTTCCCGGCCCGTCGAAACAGCCCACCAGCAAACGCTCGTTCGATTTCGGCGGGGCCAGAATGTCCCGGCAGTCGTGATCGATGACGCCGATGTGTTGTAGCAATACGCTGGCCATTGCCCGATGCTGACGCGTACGAAGCGATAGCGGTTGGTCCTTGAACGTGGTCTCAAGAATCATCGCCTCCGCACCAAGGCAGTTAATGCAGGCCCGCGCAAAACTCGTGTCCACGGGGCCTCTCCGCAACAGCGAGAATCGTCTGTCGGGATCGGTCACGGTTTCATTGGCCGCATCGACGATGCGCTCGGCGATGGGGTCAAGTTCGCCGCCGCAATAAATCACGCTCGAGCCCACCGACTTTTTCTTTCCGTCGGCTGGATTGTGAGTGAGATTAAACTCGAAGCCCTCGTGCAGATCGATGACCCAGTCCGGATCGTGCTCAACGGCGAAGTCCCAGAGTGCCAGCGCGATCTCGCCACGAGGCCCTTCTGCGTTCGGCTGAATCGGAAAGTTGCGATTCAGATCCTGCTGCTCTGCCTCGGCATTCGGGATGAAGCGTGTATTTTGATCGAGGCCGAACCTGTTGACGCGCGGGACGACAATCAGCTTGCCACGCACGATCGGCCAATGCCGAATCTGTTCCGCTGCCCGGTAGCCCGCAGGTTCGTTGCCATGAATACCTCCCGTGATCAGAACGGTTGGCCCTTCAACCCCGGAGTCTTGAATGTGATACGGAGTCTGCCACGGTTTGCCCTCGCCAAGAATCCCGGTATCGTGCCGTTGCCCGAAACTAACATTGATGCAGAACCCGAACGCCAACAGGCACAGCGTGATTAGTCGGAATGCTGGACGACACATAATGCTTCCTTCTTCGCTTTGTTGAGACTGAAGTCGCTCCAGGCCGAATCGCTTGGCCCTTCGGACAGGCTCAGTTTAACCCAGCAGAATTCGCGTGGCTCGTCAATGTCGCGCACTTGATCGGCCAGATGAAAAGGCATGAGCCTCCGAGGGTTCCTTGGCCTTATTTTCGCTTGATTCACTGTCGGATTGCAATTCTATCGACAATTGCGAGTATAGTACTATCAAAACCTTCGGTCGCTAATAGAAAAGAATTGGAAGAGATATCAAATGAAAATGCTCCCTCGCCGTAGAAGTCTTCTGTTGGTTGCGTTGCTTGTTTCCATTTCCAGTGCTGCGGCTGCGATTGCCGATGAGCCGAAAAAGGGAGACGCGAAGAATCTGGATCTAGGGACAGGCGTCGGCCTTGAACTACTCTATATTCCGCCGGGCAGTTTCATGATGGGCAGCACGGCGGCGGAAAAGGAGTGGGCGACTGGCATCGAGGGAGGCGCCCAACCGGGAACGATTCGCGAGCAGTATGAAGGCGAGCCACGGCCCATGCGGGTCGGCGAGGGATTCTGGATGGGGCGCACCGAGGTCACCATGGCCCAGTTCCGGCGGTTCGTGGACGAGACTGGCTACGTGACGGACGCGGAGAAGCCGGGCGGGTGGACGCAGTGCTTCGATCAGAAGTGGGATCGCTATTACTACGATTCGAAGGTCGTACAGCCGTGGGAACGAAGGGAAGACAAAAGCTGGCGCGATCCCAATTTCGGCATCTCGATGCAGGACGACTTCCCGGTCGTCTGCGTCAGTTATCAGGACATGAAAGCGTTTTGCAGTTGGCTCACGAAAAATGAACGTCAGGCAGGACGACTGCCCGAGGGATGGGAAATCCGCCTGCCCACCGAAGCCGAGTGGGCCTATGCCTGCCGCGGCGGGAGTCAGGAGAGTCAATATTTCTGGTGGGGAAACGATCTGATGGAGGGCAAGGGCAGGCTCAACATCTCCGCCGTCGACTTCCTTCCTGGTCGAGACACCATCTGGCCCTTGGCGAATGCTCCGTGGAGTGACGGCTTCGCCTTCCTGTCGCCGGTAGATCATTACGGCGAGAAGGGACGAAACGGTTTTGGTCTCGCGGACATGTGTGGCGGCGTGTGGGAGTTCACACTCGATCATTTCGATCCCACCGGAGGACATGAGGAACTTCACTACGAGAGCAAAGAGCAGCTGTCGGTGTCGAGTCCCGTGTGCCGAGGCGGTAACTACTTCGACGTGCCAGGCAATGCGCGTTGCGCCGTCCGGTTGGGCATCCACAGCGTTTCGTATTCCGACTCGCGCGACGGATTTCGAATTTGCCTTGGCGTCTCAAGGAAGACCGTTCCTCGAGCAAAATAGCCCCGTAGGCCGAACCAAGCGCAGCACCGCGGTTGACCGGTGTCGAGCCGGCGCGAGTTGTCCGGGAATTGCTCAGTTTCCATCGCCGAAGAACGGGAACAACTTTTTCAATTCTTCGCGATTGGGCTGGTGACCGTATTCGCAGACCTCGAACGCTTCCGCGTACTTTACTGCTTTACCAGCTTCGTCCCCGTACCACGAAATCAACGCTTCGCGATGCTTGTCCGCAATGCGTCCTTGGCGGTTCTGCCAACTGTTGGTGGCCCACTCGCGACGGGCAATTGGATTGTCGGCGTGCCGCTGTCGCAAAGTTTCTTCGGAACCCAACGCCCCGCCTTCGTAGACTTGTGACACCAACGCATCGACGGCATCCATCTTCTTCTCGAACACGTCGTCAATCGACACGATCACGTCTGGCTTGAAAGGATTCGGCTTTTGAAAGTTGTCAGGGAAGTACATGAACACCGGGTTTCGTTTCAGCGGCGGAGTGTCGGGACAGAAGAACGGCACGGCGACCATGTAGGCCGAATCCTGCACCAGCACTCCGGTATAGCGATGGTCGGGGTGATAATCGTTGGGTCGGTGAGCGATCACGAGGTCCGCGTTCCACTCGCGGATCAAACGCGTGATCTTCTGCCGATTGTCGAGCGTCGGCAGGAGTTCGCCATCGTGAATGTCGAGTACTTCCGCCGTGGTGCCGATGCGGCGCGCGGCTTCGTGGACTTCGGCCGTGCGACGTTTCGCCAGCGGGCCACCGGCTTCCCGCCAATGCCCGATGTCTCCGTTAGTCACGGAAACGAGCTTGACGTGATGACCTAGCTGCGCCCATTTGACGGCGGTGCCAGCCATCTGAAACTCGCAATCATCCGGGTGTGCCCCAAACGCGATGATCCGCAGCTTGCCGTCGCCTTCAGCATTGACCTCTGGCAGAAATGAGTACGCAGCAACAACGAGCAAGCACAGGATGGCAAAACGTTTCATGGTGTGACTCCGTAGCGGGCGTGATTCTTGAGGGTGCGATCTGCGTGACTGAGTATACGCGGTCACCGACGACAACGCTAACAACTTTTGCGGCTTCGGGCTACG
>CAUJKL010000290.1 GCA_963204995.1 Planctomycetota bacterium
AGCAGTGTTTACCTGGACACCAACGGTCCGTTACAGCCCAACAACGATATTCCGGAGACCTTGCTAGGCAACTTCCAATTTGAGATCCGGCGCGCCGAAGAGACCGAACTGGTGCGGGGCGAGCGAGACCCTCGTACAGAAGTGCAGCTGACCAATCCGCCCGGCGGCGAGCTGCAATCGGCGATTCTGGATACGAACGCTCGCTTCACTTTCGGACACAGCATTTCAGCACCGGACGCCGCCGAGTTGGTGGACGGCATGACATTCACGGTCGTCGGCCACAGTCCCGTGGTGTTCGAGTTCGATCTGGATACCGATGGCAACGTCACTCCAGGTAATATTCCGGTCTCGTACACAGCGACCAGTACGAAACAACAAATCGCAACCAGCATCCGCACCGCCATCAACAGTGTCAGTCCCGGCGTGCTGGGCGTGCTGGCCATCGTCCAATCGGACAAGGTGTTCCGCATCGATCTGCTCGACGCCAAGTCGGTCACGCTCGGCACCGAGACACCTGTCAATGTGATCGCAGCCATTGGCGGCACGGTCCTGCACACGTACATCGACCGCTTGGCGGTCAACGTTTCCGTGGACGACGCCTCAGAGTTCCCTGCGACATTCCCTTTTACGATCAAAGTGGATGCGGAATTAATGCAGGTGCAGGCAGTTTCCTTTGGTACGGGGCCAGACGGCTCGGACGAACTGACTGTCGTGCGCGGAGTTAGCGGTACCAGCATCGCCAGCCATTTACTGGGTGCGGCGGTCCAACCGAATTTCTTTGTCACCGAGGGTATCAATGCCTCGACGACCGTGAACGTCATCTTGGAAGCCGATGCCCCTGCGGCGTTCAACGTGACGCTCGACGTCCTGGACGTTGGAGAAGTTCCGAATGTGTCGTTCGTAAACACCGCGTTGACGGCGAACATCTCTCCCGGCTTGCTGACGTTGCCCGTCGACGATACCTCGTCGTTTCCAACGGGAACGTTTACGATTGCGATCGACAAGGAGCAGATGCAGGTGACGGCTTACACCGCGACCAAGGTGACGGTCGTTCGCGGCGTTAATGGTACGACGGCTGTCGGCCATTCGCTGGGCGCGCCCTTGGTGTTAACACAGTGGATCGTTGGCATTCCACAGGGCCAACGTAAGCCCACGGCACCGGTCCCGTTGTACATCATCGATGATTCGATCGACGATGGCGACAATACGATCGCAGTGATTCCCACGGCCTTCCGCTTCGCATCGGTCAGCCACACGCTGGACGTGCGGGATAACGACACACATTACTTGCAACTGAATCTACCCGCAGGACCGTTGGCCGAAGGAACGACACTGATTGGAACCGTTCAGCGAGTGAATGCCCTCACGACTTATCCGCTGAGCGTCACGATCACCAGCACCGACATCAGCGAGATCAGAAACAGCTCGGGTGCATCGTCCACGACCATCACGATTCCTGCCGGTGCAACGACCGCTGTCTTCAGCTTGTCGACGACTCAGGACTTCATCGTCGATGGCGATCAGACGGTGACCCTCGTGGCCTCCGCCGCCGGTTTTGCCAGCGACAAGGATGCGAGCGTGGATACAACGGGCAACACGATCGTCGTCAACGACTCGGGCACGGTCCCCGCACTGACGTTGAATGTCATCACGACGACTTTCTCCGAAGGCGCTGGTAATTCGGTGACCACCGGCACGGTGCAACTCGCTAATGCTCGAACGCAAGCGGTGACGGTGACCGTGGTCAGTGCCGATCCGAGTGAAGCCACGCTCCGCGATCCGGTCACCGGCAATCCTGCCACCAGCATTACGCTGACGATTCCCGCCGGAAGCGTGTTGGCCAATTTCACGGTGAACGCCGTGAACGACGCCGTGCTCGATGGGGACCAGACGTTTAACATTACGGCTTTTGCAAACGGGTATCCGCAGCAGGCGGTAGCGATCACCGTGAATGACGAAGCGGGTGACGCTCCTGTCGGGCTGCTCGATTTGACAGGGCAGAACTTCACGGCAGTCGATTCGCAAGCGGCGTCGACGCCGACCGTGTTCCCGAACCTGCAAGGTGCGGTCAGCAACAATCATGTCGTCGTGATGGTCGATGACCGCTACGACATTTACGACCGTCGTGTGATCCTCAACGGTTTGATCAATGCCGTAACGACTTCCGTCGTCGTCTCGGATGCCCAGCCGCTGCCCGATCCATTAGCGGGAGCGGCTCCCTATACGATTCGCATTCAAAATGAACTGATGACCGTGACGAGCATCACGGGGAATACGCTCACCGTAACGCGGGCGGCGAACGGCACGGTGGCGGCGATCCATCCCGACAATGCCGTTGTCGAAGTAGTCAGAATCTTGGCAGCCGATGCCACCGCTGGCGACTTGACACTGACCGTTTCGAACGCCAACGGTTTCCCGGTCGCTCCGTTCACGATTTCGATCGATGACGAGCAGATGCGGGTCACCGGCGTCGCAGGCAATGTTTTCACCGTCACGCGCGCCGCGAACGGCACCGTGGCTGCGCCGCATGTTCGCAACACGCCGATTTCGCTGGTCGCATCGCTGAGCGCCCAGATCATCAATGGTGTCGTAACTACGGTCAACGTCACCGATGTTTCGGGTTTCCCAGCTATGGGATCATTCCCGATTATTATCGAACAAGAACAGATGACCGTGAACACAATTGCGGGTAACACGTTCAACGTTACACGTGGCATCAACGGTACTACCCCCGTCGCGCATGCCATTAACACGCCCGTCGAAGCCGCCGCCCAGTTAAACGTTGTGGGTGGCATCACCGCCGCCGATCTGACGATTGTCCTAAACGACGTGTCGCAATTCCCAGCGACACCGTTCACGATCAAGATCGAGAACGAACAACTGTTGGTGACCGCAGTCAACGCTGCGACCGATCAACTTACCGTGACGCGCGGTGTCAATTCGACTCGGGCCGCCGCCCACATCGACGGGTCCATCGTCCAGATCGTGCGTACGGTGAGCGGCGGGATCACCGCTGGAGCGCTGACATTGAATGTGTCGGATGCCGCAGGCTTCCCGCAGACCTTCCCGTTTACGATTGCGATCGAACGCGAACAGCTGCGCGTGACCGGTTCCGCCGGTTTGAATCAGTTCACGGTACAGCGAGCCCGTAACGGGACTATAGCCGCCGCTCATGCAAACAACCAATTGATCGAAGTCGTCGCCACATTGAATACGGGCGGTCCGGTTCTGGGAGTTGGTGCCACCGTCATTCCGGTGACGGATGTCTCCAAGTTCCCCATGGTAACACCCTTCGTGATCGTGGTCGAAGACGAACAGATGCAAGTGAACTCGGTCGTCGGTAATAACTTTATGATGGTTGTGCGCGGGTTCAATAACACGGCCGCAGCGAACCATCTGAACGAAACGCCGGTTGAGATTCCCGCCACGTTGAGCATCGGCATCGATAACGTCATCACGAGTTTGACTGTCGATAACGCGTCGGGCTTCCCCAGTGCCTTCCCGTTTGTCATCAAGATCGATAACGAGATGATGAACGTCACAGGATTGACGGTGGGAGGAGCCGCGAATGACTTCGACGTCACGCGTGGATTCAACGGCACGTCTCCCGCCCTTCATGCCACCGGAGCGCAAGTGCGTATGGTCGCGACGCTAGTGACCGCGATTCCGGCCGCTGGTGGAACGACGTTTACGATTACCGACGCGAGTAACTTGCCGCTGACACCCTTCACGATACGTGTCGAAAGCGAACAGATGCAAGTCACCGCAGTGCTGGGAAATGGCCTCACGGTGACAGCGGGTAATCGCGGATTCAACGGCACGACGGCCGCCGCACATGCTGCGGGGGCGTTCGTCAAAATCATTCCCACGTCGCCGAATGCGGTCTTGGTTTCCGACCTGGCCATCACGGTGCTGGGCGCTTCCAACTTCCCGGCGGCTCCCTTCCAGATCATGCTCGAGAACGAGCTGATTAACGTGACGGCGGTCGCAGGCAATGTCCTTACGGTGACACGCGGTGCCAACAACACTCCGGCCGCGAATCATGCTGCGGGGTTGCCAGTACAATTGCCGACCACACTCGCAGCCCCCATCGCTGCGGGCGACCTGACGCTGACGGTTTCTGATCCCACCGGATACCAAGCGTTGGGGACGCCGTTTGATATCACGATCGACGGTGAACAGATGATGGTGACGATCGTGGCGGGTTCAACTTTCACGGTCACACGTGCCCAAGACTCGACGTTGGCGGCAATTCATCTGGCGGGTGCCTCGGTCAATCGAGTGCTAAGCACCACCGACCGTACGACTACGAGTGCGGTAACCCTGACGGCGGCCGTAACCACAATTACCGTGGCCAATGCCGCAGCTCTCCCCGCTGTTCCCTTCTCAATTCTGGTTACAAGCACTCCGGCGTCAGTGACCGAGCAAATGTTGGTGACAGGCGTTGCTGGTAACGTACTCACGGTCCAGCGTGGGTTTAACGGAACGTCGGCGGTTGCTCATACGCAACCGCTTTCCATCGCGGCGCCAGATCACGTGATCGTCCCAGTGATTGCCGCACTGGACGTGACCAACATCGCGCCCTATTTGGCGGCTTCGGAAGTTTCGTCGTTGGTTCCGGCGGTTGTCGCGAATCTGGTTGCCGAGCCTGTCGACGCGAACTTGGGTGTGGCCGGCGCGGCGAATCTGTTGACGAACGCTGCAACCAGCACAATGGCGGAGTTCTGGAACACGCGTATCGGTCTACCAAACGTATTCGGCAGCAATCATCGGTTGATGTTCCACTCGGGGCGATGGTTCGTTGCGAGTGTCGAGCGGGAGCCCGGTGTGCAGGTGGAGAATGCACTGCTGCTGGCGATTTCGGATACGGATGATCCGACCGGAACTTGGAAGCGCTTCGCGGTCCCGACTAGTCCAAGCGTTGGCAACACGCACTTCATTGCGAGCGCTACCGCTACGATCAATTTGGGCATCGATGGCGATGCACTGTACGTGACCCTGCCGATGTCACCAGACGCAAGTGGTCCGAATACGGCGCAAGAGGCCTTGTTTGTCTGGCCGCTCGTCGATGCGCTGGCCGGAAATCTATTCGGCTCGACGCTGCTGCAGAATCAAGGCGGAGCGCCGAACAATTTTACTTCGACTTCTCAACCGGTGGTCGATTATGGGCCGGCGACCGTTCGCGGAGCGTTGCTCGACCGCAATATCGCGTTGCTGGAAGGCCAGACGCAACGAGTCAACAACCCCGGTTCGGCCACCCCTACGCTGCAGCCTCAAGCGACCGTCACAAATGCGACGGGGTCGGTGAACTTTACGTTTCCCGCGCTGGCAGGTCAGGCTCGTCAACCTGGTGCCAATGTGACGGTTCAAGCAGCCGGAAATGGATTCGGCAACCCAACCAGTGCAATACTCGTCAACGGTAGCATCTGGGCGGTTTACGGCTCGGGGACCGCTACGACCAGCGACGGCATCTTCTGGGTTGAGATTTCCGAAGCCACAAGTCGGGTTTTGCAAAGCGGTGTGATTCGCGACTCGGTACTCAACCTTTACAATCCGTCGATCTACGTGACGACGGGTGACGATATCTTTATCGGTATGACGGTATCGAACGCGACGATCGCGCCCAGTGCCTATGCAGTGCATGGCCAAAACATCGGCGGTACGGCAAAGTTCGGAATTCCGCAGCAACTTCAAGGCGGCCTCGGAAGGTTGACCAGCGTCGGTCGTTTTAGCTCGACCGTTCCAGACCCGCGCGATCCCAACGTATCC
>CAUJKL010000291.1 GCA_963204995.1 Planctomycetota bacterium
CTCTCGTACCGGGACGCGGCCAGCGGAAGCAGTTGTTCAATCTCCGTCTGCAGTCGGCTGTATCGCTCGCGGGCTCGTACGATTTGTCCGCTAAAGCGGTCGACCATTGCCAGACCGTGTTCGTTGTGAAACATCTGCACCTGCAAAGCAATATCAGGAGCGAGAATCGAGCGGCGGATTTCCAGTGCCTGTTGAAAATGGCGTTCCGCCTCGTCCAATTGCCACCGATCCATGTTCATCCAGCCGAACTGGTCGTGAACCACGGCCAGCAACGGATGTCCGGGAGGCAGGTTATCGTTCGCCACGCGGAGTGCTTCTTCCAAGGATTCGTCAGCCGCTTTCCAAAGGCCCGCCATCGCTTCCGCACGCGAGCGGAGGAGCAATGCATCTACCACAAAGAGCGGTGGCAGCGTTTTAGATTCGTCGCTCGCCAAAGCCTTTTCAAACGCCACGCGAGCCGCAACCGTATCACCGGTAACATCCATCAAGAATCGCCCATAGTCCGCGTAGCACAGGCGCAGGAGCGCGGACTTGTCCACCATTTGCGGACCCCGCGTCGCTTGGGCACCGCTTTCGTACGCGTCCAACGCTTCCGCGTAAAGCTGACCTGCGTCATCTTGGTTCAAGCGATGATGAACCGCGGCCTTGAGGTGGGCATCGGGGGAGGAATCGAACAGCCTGAGCAACCTCTCGACTTCTGCTTCGCTCAGTTCTTGGGAAGACAATTGCAGCAAGGCGCCTAACGCCTGATTTTCCTCGCGTGAGCGTTGATTGGCATACTGTTGGACGGATTCTCGCAGCGTATCTCGCAACTTGGCAACATCGCTCGTTTCCAGCGCGGTGTGCGGTCGTCGCGGGACCGTCGAGTCATTGCCCACAGGCTTTAGCGCGGTGACGAGGGCAGGCAACGCGTTGGCAACCGCTGGGGTACTGCGGACCGAAGGAGTCAACCACGGAGTCTCCTCGAACCACCATCGCCCCGACAGTCCGGGGAGCGTTAGCAACGCTAATCGTTGAGGTTCAATGGTCTTGTCGTCGATAATCGGCAGAGGCTGCGTACGAAAGAAGTAGAATTCCCCTCCGCCTTCCAACGCTCCCCCACGAGGGCTTTGTCGAACGGAAATGCCGAGCCGCGAATTTATCTCAGGAACTTTGGCAGCGACCGAATTGATCACCGCCGAAGCACCAAACACAGGTTTCTGAATCGAACGTCCCTCCAACGCCTCCAACAAGGCCTCGGTGAACGGTGAATGCCGGTCGCCATCTTGAGCCTGCTGACTGCCGGCTGCGGCCGTCATCGCCTGCAAGACCGGCAAACCAAATAGGTCAGGGTCGAGTTCGAGTCTTGATGTACTTCGGGTCAGATGTTCATCAAATATTTCGCCAGAGTGGCAACTGTCCAGGACAACTAACTTGTGTCGAGCGGCACAAAACTTCAACTGTTCGAGTATCGTGCCGAGGCTGACACACGTCGTATCGTCGATTCCTTTGCCATCGACGGCCTGGACATCGTACGGATAGATCAACATTTGGCTCAGGTTGGCGCGTTTTTCTCGGTCGCCATGACCCGCGAAAAATATCAGTACGCTGTCGTCCTTTCCAACCAACGCCTCGTCCTTGAGGAAACGGCGACCAAACAGGCTTTCGATTTCTCGCTTGGTCGCCTGCTTTCCCAGTAGGAGATGCAGAGTCTGACTCGATTCCTGTTCTGAGTATCCGTATTGGTCCACTAAAACCTTGGCCACAGCCATCGCGTCGGCTTCAGCGTTCTTCAACGGACTCACCACCGATCGCACGTCGTCTCGATCGGCGTAGTTGATGCCGATGACAATGGCCCATTGCTTGGCATACCGCAACGAATGGCCGTTCTGATCAGCAGCTTGCAACAGCTTCCGATCAGCATGCAACGGCGACAATGACGTCGCAAGAAAAGCCACGAACAAGAGACCAAACATCGTGAATCGACGCATCGGTGGCATTCTCCATTTTTGGCGCCTCCTTGCGCGATCGACAGCTTGCGTTTGAAACGTCAGGGCAGAGCTTGTCCCGTTCGGTCGTCGCCTGCCACGGTGAACACGGCCCAGTAGTACGGGTGCGTTAGTAAACGTAGCGGCTCTTGCGGGAACTCGCGCCAGGTCTTGAGATAGCCGCGTTGTGCTTCGCTTAAGGAACGCGGTGCTGCTTGTCCGGTTGCAACTCGTTGCCAGAAGTCGTTCATAATATCAGGCGCTGTGGCGTCGTAAATATCCCACAAACCAGAAACTACGGTTCGCGCGCCACTGTGCAGCAACGCACGCTGAACACCGAACAGGTCGTCAGCTGGCAACGGCGAACGATCGGCAAATCCGCCATAACAAGCATTCAGCAGCACCAGATCACTTTGAATGTCAAACGAATAGAGTTCACCAGCACGCAGTAGGCCGTCGTGCCGTTCGTCCGGCTGACAGATGAGATAGGCTTCCAGTGGTCGGTCGGGTATTTTCTGACCATGCGTTGAAATCGATAGAATTCCCGGCCGAGCCAGCAGCGATCGAACTGCAGTTTCCGAAGCCTGCCGATCGGAAAGTATGTCTTGAACACGCTCCCCGAAAGTCGCTTTCAGATTGGCGATTTCGGTCGCAACGCCATCTAACCTTGCGGCACGACCGCCGAAGTCAACGATGCCAATTACGTTCACTTTTTCCAAGGCTCGGTTTTCTCTCCGACGGAGTTGCCTCCATGTGGTTAGTGACGGGGCGTGTACGATCGCGAAAGGCTGTTCCACCAAAAACTTCGGCAGTGGCATTCGCGTTGCATCCGTGATGCTCTCGTCGGGTTCGGTGACGAGCGCCGCGAAGGGGAAGTAATGCAAAATGTGATGCGGCACGATGACGACCGAAGGAACCGATTGAAGCGTCGGCATCGCCGCCTGCGGAATGAGCAAACGATAGAATCGATGCAACTCGTCCTGCCAGGATTGTTCGAATCGCAGATCCCTGCCGCTGGCTGCCGCGTTGGCAATACGACGACCTTCTGCGGGACCATACAGATCGAATCGGTTAATCAGGCTCTGGACTTCGCCAATCAGTTGCCGGGCCGCAATTGGCATCCCAGAATCGTCCAGAATCGGGAACGCTTCGACTTTGGCATCCGGCGCAACTAAGAACACCCACGCACGTTCCGACCCAATAAAGTATTCGAGCGCTGCGGATTCACGAGGCCAGTCGGACAGAATGTCAAATCCTTCGACGTGGGCACTTTCGTCCACATTCGCACTATGGCCCGCAGACAAGACATCCGACAGAGTGCGAGCCTTGGCTAACTCAGCAAACCGCAGTGCCTCGGCAGCTCGCCCCTGTTCGATCAAGAGTTCGATGATCTTCTCGTTGACATAAGTTCGCCGAGCCAGGAAGCCAGCGCGGCCCAACCCCACTTGATCCGCGGGGATTCGCTCGCGGAGCATTTCTGTCAGCAAATGGGAAATCATCAAATCCCGCAAGGGCGACGCGACGCCGCTATTTTGGTTTGTCGTTTCCTTCAAGTCGCTCGTTGTGCCAAGCAAGCCGCGCAAGCGGTAGATGCCCTCACACCCGGCTAGTGAACCGACATTCAAGTAGTACAGCAGCGCACGTTGGGCATGTTCCTGGCACTGCTCTCGATTGCCTTGGCGAAACGCCAGATGCGCGAGGGTCTCTTCCGCCACCGCTTTGGTTGTCTCATCGGCTGCGCCGTTCGTT
>CAUJKL010000292.1 GCA_963204995.1 Planctomycetota bacterium
GATTTCAAACCCTGAAGGGGTTTCACAGCGTCATCCTTGTCGAACCCTTTCAGGGTTCCTCGGTGTTTTTATTCGATGAATCCCAGGGTGCGCTGTGCGACCCTGGGCTTTGTTGTTAAAGCCCTTCGGACTGTGCTGCCGGATTTCCCACAACGACAAGTACTTTGCAAACGGCGAAAGATGTGGGTAATGTCAAGAGCTGTAAGGCCCCGGAAACGGCCGAAAAACAAGTTATGGCTGCGCGGCACTTCTTGCTCGCAAGCAGCGATGTATGGGCACCGTTTCGCAGGAAAGCACTGCTTCTCCGAAGACTCCGAAGCAGTGCCACGGTTATCCGGACACTAAGCAGGCCCACCTCGCCCCGCATGTGAAAACCAGGCGTTCATGGATCGCCAACGTGTCCTCGGCTTGTTGTTTTATCTGGAGACGATTCGGGAATCGGCCGAGGCGTTGATCGAAAACTGCTGGTCCTTGAGAATTGGCTGAAGAAGGATCACCTACCAGTCGTGTGACGCTCGACTACTGGCATGAGACACATTAACGCAAGGAGACGGTTCAATGCTGACTTGGGAAAGACTTCTTTCGAACTGGCGCTGCCCTTACCCGGATCAGCAACCCGGCCCCTCGTCCCCGAACCCGTTTCGCACGGATTTCGAATCGGACTACGATCGCGTGATCTTTTCGCCGCCATTTCGGCGACTGGCACGCAAGACGCAAGTCCATCCGATGGCTCCGAACGATCACGTCCACAACCGGCTGACGCACTCGATCGAAGTGGCCAGCGTCGGTCGTTCATTTGGCCGCCGGTTGGCGAATTGGCTTGACGAACACAAGTTGATGCCACCGAATCGCAGCGGCGATGACCTGGTGTGGACACTGATGGCGTCCTGTGCGGCTCACGATATTGGGAACCCGCCGTTTGGCCACGCCGGCGAGTCGGCGATCCGCGAATGGGCAGCCTGTCATGAGGACATCGTCTTTCCGGACGATCTCGAAGTCAGTGATGCCACGAGGCAGGATGTCCTGCTGTTCGAGGGAAACGCCCAGGGCTTTCGTATCGCGGCACGCCACGACAACCCGACGGTTGGCTACTTGCGACTGACCTACGCGACGCTGGGGGCCATGGTGAAGTACCCCTGGACCTCGACGGATGATCGCGCATCGACGCAGAAGAAATACAACTGCTTCTCTTGCGAGCGAGACATCTTTCGCGATGTGTTCGAGCACTTGGGGTTGGTGGCGAGTGGCGAATATGTCCGTCATCCCTTGTCGTTTCTGTCAGAGGCAGCGGATGACATTTGCTACCGCGTGCTCGATCTGGAAGATGCCGCGGAATTGCGCATCATCCCGGAGGCACGCGTGCGTGAGATCTACGCTCAGTTCTTGGGAGGCCCTCCGTCGAAATCGATGCCGCTGTCAATGTTGCGTGGTAAGGTCGTGCAAGGACTGATTGACGAAAGCTGGAAAGTGTTCATCGGCGACTACGAGAGAATCATGGCCGGCGCGCGCACGGAGGATCTGAAATCGAGCTTCGATGGCGACCTGAAGAGCGCGCTTCACCAAGTCAAGGAAGTCTACAACGAAATCTTCGCGGACTTCTCGAAGGTGGCCACCGAACTCGGCGCCTTCAAGGCATTGGGCAGAATACTCAAAGCCTTGTGTAACGCGACGAGCCAACTTGCCCGCACCAAGAACCCATCGGAATTGAAGTTCGTTTCCAAGCGTTGCCTCGATCTCGCCTGGACGAAAGACCATGTCGAGCAAAACGCGGACAAAGCCTACGAGTGGTGGCTGCATCAGGTGTTGGATTATGTTTCCGGTTTGACGGACAACTACGCGCGACAGATTTCACGTGAGATTGAAGGGACGTAGATCTAGCGAGTCACCCGATCTTCAATTCTTCCAACGTTGTCGCCGTAGCGAATTGTTTCAGCCATCGCTCCAGAAGCAATCTGATGACCGACTTGTCGATTCGAATGATGCCGCGTCAACTCTCCACGGCAACCTGTTCGTTCGACGGCAGGCGAGCAGGTTGGATGTCTGTGATTGGTTCTTTTCCTTGGAGTATTGGACGGAACAGCGCAGATCACCAAAGTCGGTCAGTGGCTGCACAACGAGGTTACCAATTCTCATCCCTTAACCAAGTGATCGAGCGAGACGCATCAAAGACGCCTGACCCTCCCCACGAAATCCGACGACGGCGACGCGAATGTCGTCGTTCGCTCCCAGCACGCGGGAATAAGGCGCGACGGATGCCGTTGTGCCGGTCGCTACGGTCGCGGCTAACATCGAGTTCTTCGGGAATCGACGACGTGTGATCATATTCATTTTCCCTTTGGCAGACTCGGAGTTATCGTTGCTTCAGCATCCTCAGTCGTTTTTCGATTGCAAAAAGCGTTCGAAGAATAAGTAGATTTGGCCGTTCGATTCGAGCGTGGGAGAATGACCTTCGCGGTTGGTCATCGCCACGCGATCGGTGTAGCCCAGCAATTTGTTCACGGCAATGGCATGGTTCAGGGCCTTCCAGCGTTCTGGCCGATCCTCCGCACCGCCCGAAACGAGGAAGGGGCGGGGTGCCAGCAGCGCATGCAGTTCGTGAAGGTCGAGACCCTGTTCCACGAGTTGTCTGTACGCACCGGTTCGCGGGTTGTCTTGGTTGGGGATGCCCGCCTGGCGTTGCGGCTGGCCAGATTCATATCCCAGATACCACGGCTCCCAGTAATTCACGTTGCCCCGCTTCTCGTCGAAAACGACTCCGCCGTCCGACCAGGCCGCACAGGCGAACTTGTCGTACAGGCACGAGGCGAACATCGCCCACTTGCCGCCGTAGGAATGACCAACGATGCCGATGCGGTCAGGATCGACTTCCGGCAAATTGGCCAGCGCCGTATGGCAATTGGCCGCGACGTAGGCCAAGGCGGAGAGCGGTTGAAGTTGCAAATGCTCTTTGCTGGGGTAATACAGCGAACCAGGGAATCCGAGCGACAGAGTGACGAAACCGCGTTTTGTCAATTCGTAGCCGAAGATCGCCCCCGTTGGTTGCGGCCCGCCCGGTTCCCTGGGCAAGCCGGCTCCCGTTTCGGCCCAGTAGAAAGGGACCACAACGGCAGGAAACGGGCCTTCGCCATCCGGAACCAGGAGGATCGCGGGATGCATCAAGTCGGGTGCCATCTCGATGACCACGTGATGCTGCGTGAAGTTCTCGCGGCGCTGTTGCTTGACGTACTCGATGTTCGGTTTCTCGATCAGCGGCGGCCAGGGCCCCATGATCTGGTGCCAGCGGTCGAGGATCTCGCTGCGGCGGCGCTGCCAGTCTTCGGCGGTTTTCACTTCGCTGCCGTCGTAGAACTTCAGTGGCGAACGATACTCGCCGAAATCGTTGGCATACTCAGCCGGTGGACGAAAGAACCGATCGAAGTCGCTCTGCTCGAGCTGTTGGCCGACACCGGCAGACGAACCTGCCAAGCAGGCTCCGAGCAAAGCGGCCGCAATTCCCAGGAATCTTATCATACTGTCCTCGTTGGCGTCGCTGACACCTTCATCATTCACCTCGTGCCTGTTTGATCAACTCCGCGATCGAAACCGGTGCGCCACCTTGCGCCTGCGATTCGTCAGCGGCACTCATGAACGCATAGATCTCGATCGTCTCTTCCGCAGGAACCGGCGGGTTGCCGGTCTGGAAAAAATTGACGATCTGCTTCAGCAGCGGGGCGTAGCCGGACGATTTGGCGGTAATCATTTTGTTCTTGCCGTAAATGATCGTCGTGAAGTCCGTCTTGCCGCCGCGCAGATCCCGGAACGTGCCGATGCGGCCTCCTTTCCAGACGCCGATGACGAGATCGACGCCGTCCGTCTTCGTGCGCTGGACGGTTTCACAGCCCGGCCCCATGACCGTGAACAACGGCTCGACGGCGTGGATGCCGTACAAGTACAGGGATGGGTGTTTTTCCGCCCAGGAGCTGGAACCGAACACATCGCAGGCGACGATTTGCCCCAGCTCCTCGTTGCCTTGAGCACCAGCGACTCCTTCGTCGTAACGCATTGCGGAGCTGGACCAACACGGCACGTTGTTTTCTTTGGCCAGCCGAAAGAGTTCGATGACGTCCGCCAGATCGTCGGCCACTGGTTTGTCGACCCACAGCGGCTTGCCCGCTGCGATCACGATCTTCGCCTGTTCCAAGTGCGGTCGGCCGTCGACGCTTTCCAGCATCACGCCATCGACCTTCTGGCACAGTTCCTCGATGCTGCCGACGATCTCCAAGCCAAACTTTTCTTGCAGTTGCTGCGTGTATTTGTCCACGCGGTTGGCTGAGGCCGGAAAGTCCGGTGAACCGCCGGGAAATCCGGCCACCACGCGACAACCGGTTTTGTTTTTGGGATCGTTCAAGTAGCTGGTGAAGGCAATCACGTGGGACGTGTCCAGCCCGATCATGCCCAGGCGGATCACGTTCGCTTCCTCT
>CAUJKL010000293.1 GCA_963204995.1 Planctomycetota bacterium
TCGTGCAAGCACCGCAAACCTCTTCCAGGCAATTGCAATCCCAGGCTACCGGGGCGACCGCTTTACCATCGACCGTTTGTGCGTTGGCGGCGACGCGTTGCAACACGCTGATGACATTCATGTCTTGTTCGTGCTTCACACGGTGTCGTTCCCAGTAGCTGTTCTGCCCTGGTCCACCTTGTCGAAGAATGCGAACCTCGAAAGAGTCTGGCGTCCGTTGTCCGTTTTGTGATGTATCAGCCATGTGATTCTTCAGCCGTTATGTCGCCATCACGCTCCGCCGTGATGAGCCTTGTACACCGAGCCCGTTGTAAAACGGGCTCAATAAATGTTCACGCTCAATCCCATCAGGCTCGTCACGGCGGAGCGTGACGGCTACGTTCAGTACTAGGAAGCCGCACCAGCGACGGCGGGTGTGGTCGCGCCATTACCCTGGCCGGCATTAGCCGCTTGCCTCTTCGCTTGACGCTCTTTCCAAACCTCGCCGATCACTTCGGCACCCACCAGGCCGTAGAGCCGTGGTCGCGGTGTAATCAACGAAGTATCGACGTCTTCGTACGTGATGTCCGGTTCGTTGCCGTTCCAAGTCGCAATCGTGGATTTGAGCCACTTCTTGGTGTTCGCGTCGAAGCGATCGCACCACTCTTCCGCCTCACGCCGACGCCCTGCCGGGTCTTCGATCGTCAAGCTTGGCATTTCGAATTCTGGCTTGTAGTGAGCACCACGACACTCGTCTCGCTGCAAGGCACCTTTGACGATCGCCTTCGCCAACGGGAACATATCGAGCAGGGCCTTCGTGAACACGACGTTCTGATTCGTCCAGTTGCCCGTGTCCGAGAGCGAACACTTCTTCGCTCGTTCGTGCAAATCCATCACGGTGGAATAAGCCGCCTCGAGTTGGTCGTTGCGGCGAACTACCGTGGCCGCCTTAGTCATCACTTCGCCCAGTTCCTGATGGATCAGGTACGGATTCTCGTGACCGGCGGGCCGTTTCAACAGCGCATCGTGCTCGGCCTGATACCGCTTTACTTCTTGCGTGAATAGCGACTTATCCGAATCAGCGGCCGCGCCCTTCTGTGACGCCAATAACGTCTCGATACTCGGTGCGACGATCAAGCCACTAAAGATGCAGCTCAAGAGCGAATTCGCGCCCAATCGATTGGCACCGTGATACTGGAAGTCGCACTCGCCGATCGCGTACAGGTTCGGGATGTTGGTCGCTTGATTGACGGGCGATCCCAGCTGTAATCCGCCCTCGGCCGTCCGCTCGTAATCCGCCCACAGGCCACCCATCGAATAGTGAACGGCTGGAAAGATCTTCATCGGCGTGAAGCGTGGATCGACGCCTTGGAATTTCTCGTAGATGGCGAGGATACCGCCGAGTTTGCGTGTCAGTTCCTGTGCATCGATGTGAGTCAAATCGAGGTAGACGCTTTGACGTCCCTTCTCGACGCTCAATCCCTCGTTGACACAAATATCGAAAATCTCTCGCGTGGCAATGTCGCGCGGCACGAGGTTGCCGTATTCGGGATAACGCTCTTCGAGGAAATAGTAGCGTTCTTTCTCGGGAATGCTCTTGGGATCACGTGGATCTTGCGGTGTGCGAGGCACCCACACGCGGCCGCCTTCGCCACGTGCCGACTCGCTCATCAACCGCAACTTGTCAGCACCGGGAATTGCCGTCGGGTGAACTTGAATGAACTCGCCGTTGCCATACTTGGCACCCACCTGAAACGCACGACTGGCAGCACTGCCGGTGCAAACCATCGACATCGTCGAGCGGCCGTAGATCAAACCGCAACCGCCCGTCCCGAGGATCACGGCGTCGGCGGGAAATGAGCGAATCTCCATCGAGACCAGATCTTGTCCGATGCAGCCGCGGCAATTACCGTTTTCGTCGAGTACGGGGCCAAGGAAGTCCCAAAACTCGTACTTCGTGATTTTACCTTCCGACTCCCAACGACGGACTTGCTCGTCGAGTGCGTACAGCAGCTGTTGCCCCGTCGTCGCTCCGGCAAATGCCGTTCGCTTATACAACGTCCCGCCAAACCGCCGGCGATCGATGAAGCCTTCGGTCGTGCGATTGAACGTAACGCCCAAGCGGTCCATTAAATCGATGACCTTCGGTGCCCAATCCGTCATTTCCTTGACCGGTGGCTGATGCTGGAGGAAGTCGCCGCCGTACACCGTGTCGTCGAAGTGCTTCCATTCGGTATCGCCCAGCTGCCGAGTCTGATCGTTACAAGCGTTGATCCCGCCTTGGGCACACACGCTGTGCGAGCGTTTCACCGGTGTGAGGCTCATCATATCGACATCGATACCCAGCTCAGCGAGCTTCATCGCGGCTGCCAGACCGGCCAAGCCGCCACCGATAATCATTACCCGTTTCTTCGCCATGATTCTTACCTTGATGTTTGGCCAGTCTGGATAATCGACCAGCGAAGCCGTCTTTGTTACTCGGCGGAGGCCTGTCCGTCCGAGGTGTGTGATCGTTTGTGAAGTGCCTTCTCGGCATCCACTTCACCGGAAGCCGTTTTGGCCGTCCACATCTTGTCCTCGACTTCGACTGCTTCTTCGTAGACCGCGTCACTATTGCCGATGCGAACTGCGCCGCCGATGGCGCTCAAGCCGACGACCGCCAACGCGATTCCAAACGCGGCACAAATGCGATCGGCTCGCTTCTGTGCGGCCGCGCTGATCCAGACGCCCCAGGTGATACCCATCGTCCAAATGCCATTGGCCAAGTGAAATACGCAAGACAGCACGCCGATCCCATACAGCAGCGGGACGGCGACGCCTCGCATCGCGGCTCCCAGCGACGAAGCGGCGTTGTACGGTGCGAATTGTGCCCCGCCCAGCGGTTCGGCAACACCTTCTCGCCAGGCTTCGAAGTGGAACCAGCCGTGCATTTGAAACACATGCCACATGATGAAAGCGAACGCGATCATCCCGCTGGCCCGTTGCAGCGTGTAACGTAAGTTGCTCGTGTATTTATAGCTGCCATAGTTCGGCAAACCGCCACGAATAATTACCACACCGATAATGCCGTGAAACAAGATCGGAATGAAGATAAACACCCACTCGACCAGCGGCAGGATGCTGCCCAGGCTGTGGATCTGATAGACCGCCCGTTGGAAAGTGGCGGAACTGTCGAGGGTACTGGCATTCGTCAGCAAGTGAATGCACATATACGCGCCGACCGGGATCAAACCGCTCAGCGAATGTAGCCGCCGAATTAGAAACTCGTGTCGAGCCAGGAAGGAAGGGTTCGTGTCCACCGAGATCCTCTCTGTGAATGAGGGTCACCGCACTGGGAGCAGCAACACCCAAACGTGCGATTAAAACCCGAAAGTCTCCCGGTAGTATAAGGTTACGCCCCGCGCTGACAACCCGGCACCAACCGCCTTGTTTCATGTCTAACTGCGCGGTCTCAAATGCTTTACAGACTTGACTTCTATCAAACCACGATCTTTGATAGAAGTAGTACCACGGGCCGCTGCTGGCCAGCGGAAATTGCCATGTTTCTCGATATGCCATCCATGTTGATCACCGACGACGATCGCGCCTTTCGCGAGACGTTGGGCGGTCTGTTCGAGGAGCGTGGCTTCCACACGATGTTGGCGGAAGATGGGCAGGAGGCGTTCGAGATCGTTCAGCGCGTGACGATTCACGTCGTCCTGCTCGATATGAACATGCCGCGTCTCACGGGCTTAGAGACGATCCGCCGGGTGAAGCGAGTGTATGCCACCGTTCCGTGTATTCTGCTTTCCGCAGAAATGGACGAGACGCTGGCCGAAGCGGCTCGGCAAGCCGACGCGTTCTCGACCCATGCCAAACCCATCAGCTTGCCCGAGATTACGCGGACAGTCAGCCTTGCGATGCGCGTCACCTACGACTGGCCCGCCGCCTGATTGACGCTGGCCTTGCAAAGCAGGCTGGCTGCCAGCCGCGGTATCTAGTTGGGCAGCGCCACTTTGGGCGTCTTACGGGCACGAAGCGCAAGCGAGTGAGTGAGTGGCTTACGACGAAACTCACTCACTTGTGCTGCGTGCTTGTATTTGTTGACCAATCGTCGGCGGGAAGGGGGCGAGAGTCTTTTTCGGCCCCAGTCCTTTCCATTAGATCGCCGATTTCCGCAGGGTGGAAACCAACTGACATTTTCGCCAACTCGCCGGGCGGTGGTGAGGCGGAGCATGACGTGTAATCGAACTCGATGCGGTATCGTTTCAGCCAGGCAATGGTGGGGCAGTCTTGGTCGAGTGCCGCTTCCCGGAGAATCGGATTGTGGCTACGACGATCAAAGGTGATCCGCAGATGACGGTTCGGCAGCACCTCGATCATGCCTCCGGTTTCCACGAACTTGCGCTACAATTGTTTGGGCTTCGCTTTCTCAAAGCCTTTCAGACGACTTGCAGCCAGCGATAACAACCGTTGGCGATCACGATCAGCGTCACATCCAAATCCACATTCAAGCGGACTTCGCTGGACAGACAATCCATGTGAAAAAAGTCGAACCTCAACTTCGCCAGCAGGGGCAGGAAGAGGAACAACCCTGCCAGGCGTGTTTTCATCCGCAAGGGTTCCACTGCCGAGAGGATCAGTTGTCGCCGGTCGGCAACTTCGGGAGTTTCTTTGGTGATGACTTGTTCGTCGGATTTCGGGGCCGGTGGGCGTCTCGTTTTCATCTCTCGAAAAAGGGGGAAGGCATCGAGGCGCTCGCTGGATGATCTTGTTGGTGTCGAAACTCATACACGCATTGCCGCAGGGAACGATACTTGAAACCGAATTGCTGAGCGACGTCCTTTTGGGATCGGCCTTCGACAAAAACGGCGCGGAGCGATTCAAACTGCGGAAATCGGCGTTTGACCAGCGCTAAGGTCGCGGCTGAGAACGGGGAACAACTCATCAGGCGGCTATCTGTGGCGGTGAGTTCACCGGAATGAGATAATCACGGCGTTGGTCTTAATTCACCATCCGAAAGCCTCAACGCTGTCCGATGTCACTCGCATCCTGTCGCAAATCGAATCCGACGATCTGTTGGCGGCGGAGCAGCTATTGCCGATGTTCCATTTCGTAACCCCTCATGCGACCTGATCAAAATCCCTGGACGAGCACAGTGTCCCTGCCGCGATCGTACTAGTCGCGGCGGCGGCCTATCTGGGTTTCGGTGCGATTCAGAACATCGCTGATCAGATCTCGCAGTTGCGGGAGATCGTCGATTGCCTCTTCCCCAAAGTAGCTGACGCGACTGAAGCGACGAATAAATAGCGAGGGGTCGTCGACGTTGTTGCACTGGTCCAGGAACCATTGTACGGATCGTAGCAGACTGAGCCGCTCTTCGGCGTTCTCCAGCAGCTTGCCAAGCACCTCCATGACGGTGCGGCCCACGGTCACCGGCTCGAGAAACCATGTGGCGGCCAGGCCCACGCGGTCCTCGCTTTCGGGAATCCAAAACGACAATGACTGGGCAAAAAACGATAAACCGGGCAGCCTCGCGTGCAGCGCGTAATTGACAGCTCCGGTCAATGCCGCAGACCAATTGAACTGGCCCGCAGTCCCCCAATGCCCGGCCAATCCCGCGCCGATGGTGGCTTCCAGGCTACCGTCGCGGATGCTGCACGGTTGGAAGAGAATTCCGCAAAGTCTCGCCGGGTAGCCGAACTCGATCGACTCCAATGGCGTCTCGATGCCATATTCGGTCATCAGCCGTTCGATTGTGGCGGCGACTTGGACCGGCTGATCGTCAACGGTTTCCAGGTTGAACCAGAGCATAGCGAAGTCGGGGCCGCCGCCCAAAACTTTGGCTGCGGGATCGAACAGTTCCCACTCAACAGTGTAGGCCGGCAGGTAGTGGTCTTCGCCGGTGCCACTCCAATGCTTGGTGCGAATGCGAAAGCCGAACTCGTTCTTTTCGATGGGCAGCTGGGGAACAAACACTTCGGTGCCGTGTACCAGCCGGAACTCGCGAGCGTGAGCCAAATCCGTGGCCCGTCCCAGCGGCTGGTCGTCGGAACCGTACCATTCGGCGCGCCGGTTGCGCGGATCGTCAGGCTTTTTGTCTTGACGTTGCCCAAGGAAATAGACGGGCTGCCGCCCCAGCCGCAGCAATTGACCGCGTTCGTCCGGAAGCGCGTAGGTATCGACCGGCCTGGCCGCGATGCGTCCCGTATGATGAACGGTCAGGTAGGGGAACAGCCGCGCGGCGTAGTCGGTGTCCTCCTCTTCCCAACTGTCGTGACGGAAGATCGTTTCCGGTTTCTTCGCTGGGCGGCCCGTCGGCACCTTGTTGCCAAGGGCGAGACCGAACAGCGACCACACGCTCTCCGGAACCGGCGTGCCGGTACGCAAGAAACGCACCACGCTGCGCAAGTGGGCGACCGCCAGCGGCTCGGCGCTGCGCGTGGCAACCACGGGCACGATCCCGGTGACCGGCATGTCGCGGATTTCGCCGGTGGGACGCACACTGAAGATGACGGAATCACGATTGCCGAAGTTCATCCGCAGCGCGAGGCAAATGTCCTGGTGGGCGGCGACCTGATAAAAGACCGCTTCGACCTCGCCCGCAGGCACACCCAGAGGTTGATCGAGATCCGAAATCACCGTGATTTGTTGCTTCCTTCCGGCGCGAGTCCAGAGATCGTGTTCCTGCCGCCTGCGTTCACTTTCGTCAATGCCCTTGCGATAGAGCACGACGTTCAGTTGGCGTTCGAGGCACCAGACCACCATCTTCTCGACGGCGTCGCGAACATTTCTGGCTTCCAGATCGACTCGCCACGCCGTTCCGCTGGCCCGCGGTCGCAGACAAATGATGTCCCGCTCGGTCTGCAAACGTCGATCGGTGTACAGCCGCGTTCCGAACACGCGCCGCGCCGTTGCCGCCAATTGCGGGCAGGTAACCACGACTTGCAGTGGGATGAAATCGGTTTCCAACAGCAACCTGTGCTTGTCGAGCACGAACGGCAGGTGCGAACGTTGGGCGTCGTCGAATTCGGTGAAGTCGTCCACCAGCACGACTTCCATCAGCAAGAGCAACCGCCGCAGCCGCTGAAACTGTTTTTCGTCCACGTGCGTGGCACCGAAGAGCTCGCGTTCAAACGAGTCGAGCGTGCCGATGAAGATCTGCGGAAGCGCGGGAGGCGACTCGCTGGTGCCCGATAGCCAGCCTTCAACTGCTTCACGAGTAATGATCTCGGTGTGAATATAATGATTCAGCTGAACCGACGCGAGGATTTCGTCGATCCGCTGCTTGATGGCCTGTTGCCGGCGGCGGTTGGGAACGAGGTACACGACGCGCTGTCCGCGACCGAGCGCGGCGTAAACCGCGCAGGCCATCAGTGTCGTGGAACGACCGCTGCCCGCATCGCCTTCGACCAAGAGATCGGCGCTGGGCTGGTGCCCTCGCGATTGGCCGACCCACCCGTCGCGAATAACCTCCTGGTACGACTGGCGGAAGCGATCAAAGAGAGTCAGTTGGTCCGTGGTCGGCACGACACCGCCAAAGAATACGCTCAAATGATCGGCGTCGCTAGTCGGAGCTTCGGAGTAACTCTCCAGCCGCTGCGGCCCCGAAGTGTTGCATCCGGCTGGCCGCTCGGCAAGCAAATCATCAAGCCAGCTGGGCCAGGGGTTCGCATTCTCGGACGGGTCGCTGTCGCCTTCGGGAAGGAACAGGCGTTTGAGCCAACCACCGAACCGCGCCAACAACCCAGGCCGCTTCTCGGCGTCCTTCGGCGGCTCCTTCTTTTTCGCCACGGTCGCCGGAAACATTTGCCAGACTACAAACAAAGCGTAGGCCAGGGCAGCCAACACCAACAAACCGGAGAACGGTGGGACATTCGCCTTGTACCACTGTGGCAGCAGGCTGACGACGAGGTTCGAAAGTGCGGTCTTATTCAGCACCGTGCCCATGTCGTGTAGAAATGTCACGAGCATGAGCGCCAATATCAGCATTGTCAGGAGTATCCAGATCGGCCGCCGTTTACGAGTCTCCTGGCGATTGTCCGGCTTGCCGCCCGCAACCCACATGCCCAGCAGACAGCCGAGCAGCGGGAGCACGGCAAACAGGTGACAGGCGAATACAATGCTGTTAGGCAGCCGTAGGATTTCGCTCAGCGGACTGATTGCCACCAGCGGAAGCCCGAACCCCAGGACCAACGCCCAAATGGCAACCGGCCCAGCCAACACCGACGGCACCGTGTCGCGCACGTTGAGTTTTCCGTCCAGTTGCAATTCAGCCCAACGGGCACAAAGCGACAGCGTGATCAGCGCACCCAAGGCGAACGAAATCGTCGCGCCAATCAAGATCAACAGATGCTTGGAGTTACGGATGAGGGTGACCCAATTCTCGTAGTCCATTCCCAGCAGCAGAACCAGCAACAAAACCAGGGCGAGCGGCACCAATGCCAGACCTTGTGCCCAGCGGCGGCGACTCGCTTGGTGAGTGGGATGTGAAGACAGCCACCCCAATCGATATTTGAGAAACTCATCAGGTTTCATAAACGGTTGCTCGAATCATCCCGTCTTTGCCTTCACCAAGCTGGATTGGCACCTGGTCGAACAGCAGTCCCAGGACAGGCAGCGTTTGCATCATTTCCGGTTTGTCGATTGTGATTCCCTGTAACCCCGTGCCCAGATCCGGTTCGAGTTCGGGACGCAGCAGCAACCGCGTCTGACGCGACTCCTGCTCGACCTCCGCCGCAGTTACCGGGCAACTGAGATAATAGTCGTAGTCCTGGTTGACCACATCGCGCAACTTGCTCGTCCAGTCGTTGCGGCGATCGGCGGTCAACTGTACGACCGCCTGACGATACAATTCGTCACTAATGACGGCCAAAAAGCGGTCGCGAAAATCTCGCAGCATGTGTACCCACACGCGCGCTGGCAGGTTGCCGGCGGCGGCCCGGTCGTGCTTCCGGCTCAGGTCTCGCCAACCATCCACGAACGCACTCACACGAGATTTCACCAGCGAGTCCAGAGCCTTTTCGTCGGGACAGAACGCATCGGTTTCGTAACTGATCCGCGTTTGCTCTGCATACTCTTGCTGTTGTTGTCGCTGGTGAATCTGGCGCGGCGCGCCGGAATGTTCCAACTCGGCGAAATCGTCGTAGGCGTCGGCTGGCAGTTCGACCGGATTCCGAGTCAACAGCTCGCGCTGCACCATCGTGTGGACCCGTTTCAAGAGCATCGTCAGCCGCCGCATTGCGCTGGCGGCGCGAGCGCGCATCCAAAACACATAGCCGTTCGACAACAGCTGTTGGCAGGCCCAGTCGCGTTTGATCGTCTGCCGGTCGATCTCGGTCAGCAAGTCGTTGCGAAATGTCTCGACCGCCTTCGTCCCCGCGCGATGTTCGAGATACAATGGCAACAAGGCGGCTAGCGCCGCACCAGCGACTCCCGCAGCCGCCACCATCAGCGCGACTGTCCAGACTTCGACCGATTTCAAGGGGTCGGCAAAACCTCCCGCACTGATCGGCGAGAGCAGGTGATAGAACAACATCACGGTCGCGTAGAATACGAACGTCGCGGCCGACGCGGCCAGTATCAGCCGGATGACGGGATTGACGAACCCACGCTGTGCTTCTTCCAATACGATCGCGCATTGTTCGGCGTTGTCGATCGCCGCCTGTCGGCTGCGCAGCAAGTCGGAAAGCTTGCCAAAGTCGTCGACCAGCTGTTTCATTTCGCTGTCCACATCGGGCCCCTTGGCGACCTGCGGATGCGACAGTGCGACCGAGAGAAACGCGGGCGTATTGTGTACTTTGCCCCAGCACCGGCCGACTTCTTTCCACGATTCCGCATCGTCTGCCACGACACGACCGCCGAGACGGGCGGAAAACTGCCGACCATTTTCAATGAGCTGAGCAGTCCAGCGTTGTGGCTCGGCGAGATTCGCGACAGCCGACGCACAGCGGTAGGTGTACCAACTGTCGTACGCCGCGAGTGGCTGTTCCTTGAGTTGCTCCTTGGGAAGGTGCTCATCCGGCTCGAATGCTTTGGTATCGAAGTGCGGACTCCCCTCGCGTTCCTCGAAGATCGTCTCGTAGGCTTCCCTCATTCGTCGCGCGCAATGATCCTCCAGAAGCGAGGCGGGAATCTCAGGCACCAAGTCCATGCCACGCCAGGCGACCGTGGCTGTCTCGCGTCCACGAACTTCGCTGCCGCCGACCTCTTCGTTCGTCGCGAGCAGGTAGGTCAACAACCGCGAAACCGACAGCGGCCAGACGTAGCGCGAATGGCAGACATGGCGGCTTGCCCAGTTGAGTCGCCGCAGCATGACATAGCAGATGTCGATGGTCCGCTTGCCGTTTTCTCCTTGCAGCACCGCCTGCAACGCCGCCAGTTGCTTGTTGGGGATGTCGTCAGCGGCGACCAGGATCAACACGTGTTTGTATTCGTGCTGCCGATACTCGACGCGCCGAGCGACCTGCCTTTGAAAGGCTTTGTACCACTTCTTCAGGTGATTGATCGAAGTGCCGTTCTTGAGTACGACCGCGTCTTGACCCGTTTTGACCTGCCCCGGTTCGTTTTCCAACACGACCAAGTGACAGACGACCGAGCCCAATAAGCTGGCGAACAGCTCATCGCGATGTTCGACGTCTAGTTGCGGTTCAGCATCAACGTCTTCGTCGGTTTGCGTTTGGGGAATGAGTACTGCGGGATCGCGTCGCACGATCACGAAATCACCCGTCGACGCAACGTCGCCGATGCCGGCTTGCTCGCCATCGACCAGGATTTCGTCCGACATGCCCGCAGCGCGAAGCTGACGGAAAGCGGCGTCGTCGGAGAGTAAGAAAATCCTGCGAGACATATGTCCTCAGTGTTCGCCCCAGATACCCATCGTCGTTCGCCACGGCGGCTTATAATTCGCCAAGATCTCTCAGTTCCTTCAAACGATTCAGCAGTCCCAGCCAGATGGCATGCTCATCTTCGTCGGTATTGGAAGCTTGTGCATTCTCGTCAAGCGTCGTTTCCAGGTCGGCCAGCAGTTGTTCGTACACTGTTGAGCGCGGCGGTGCCTGCAGTTCGAGCAGCACTTCGGCCCAAAACGTCCGCGCTTCCTGCCGCACGCGATCAGCCCACCGCGAGCCTTCCGTCTTGAGACTGCCATCAGGCGTCCGCGCCGTGCCCGACAGCACTGCAAAGGTTTCGTCGAGTCCCTGAGCAATCGGCTGGCGGGCTTTCCACTCGCAACCCGTGTCGGCTTTGGGGCGGCCGTCGTTCCAGATGATCGCGCGGCGAGTGAATTCATACCATTTCTTCCCTTTGTTACGAATCAACGGCAGCGTCCACTTCAGTTTTTGCAACTGCTTGCTGAATTCCTCATTGGGCTGGAGAAACGCGTACAGCAACGCATCCATGGTTTCCTTATTCTGCATCGTGCGATCAACATCCAGATCGATCCAAGGCTTCCAGCGAATGCCCTGCAGTTCGGGGTTGCCAATGAACAGGGGGTCCGTAAATGAAACGCCGTTATGTTGTGCGTCGGGATCGAAGACGGATTTTCCGCCCACGTTTTCGCATTCTTGCAGCAGCGCCTTGACGGTTGGCGTTTGCCAGTAATCGAGCGATGCGATGGCGTTGATGTCGTGCGTTCCCTCGACGCTGTAGGCCACGATGATGAACGGGTTGGCGCGGCTGTCGCCCAGTTCGTCGGGACGTTCCTTTTCGGTGAAGACCTCGACCGTGACGTTGCCGCGGTCGAGCCGTTCAGCGATAAAGCGTTCGGCGGCCTCCCGTTTGAATTGATCTTCCAGAATCGGCAGGAACAGCGAAACGCGCGCCTCAGACATTTCATCCGAGCTGCGCAGTCGCCAATACGGCCGGCAGGTGGCCGCCAGTGACGCACCCATGTAGAGCATGAATTCCTCGTTCGTCGGCAGCACGTATTCGTCGCCGTCGGGATGTGGACGCGATCCGTAGAAAGCCTCGAACATCTTCACCATGTCGCGCAGTTCGTCACGCTGCCCCTTCATTTCGTGGAACCTGTGCAGCCAGGCCTGACGCAATCCCGTAATCACGTTGAGGACCGAAAAGTTGTTCTCGATGAACCGCGAAGGCAAATGGACCGTCTTGCGCACCGCCGATTCCAGGTCACGGCGAAACTTATCGCACTCATCGTATGAGTCACGCGTCAAACCAGATGTCAGCCCCTTGGAGACAACGTCAGTGAATTCTTGTTTGAACTCCGGTTGGCCGAGCAGCTCCAGATCCTGCCCACGATGGAGTACGGGGCGCAGTTCGCGGCGGTAAAAACGGCCTTTGGAGAATTCGTCCGGTGTGCTCCTTTCCGGATACTCAAAGTCCGTAAATAGAGCATCGAAGAAGTCCGCATCTTCGCTGCCCGATGTGCCGATATCGTCCTGTACTTCATTCTTGAATTTCACCGCCAGCTTGTCGGCGGCGGCTCGGATCACGTCGCTGCTGTCCTGCCAACGCCGGATGATCGCCATCCAAGATTTGTAACGCTGCTTCAGCTCGGCACAGAGCACGCTGTAGTTGGCATACAGCAGCGCGATCCGGGTCTGATTCTCCAGATCGTTACATTCGTCGGGATTGAAGTGCCGACCCCACACGACATATTCTCTTCCTTTGTAGGCATGGACCAGTTGCTGCGGGTCTTCCTCGTCGGTTGTCTTCATACGATCGGCCGCGGGCAGGTCGTCGAGTTCGCCTTCGAGCCGCTCGATCACCTGTTCGACGAATCGCCGCACGTTTTCCACCGAGCGGGTATCACGGAACAGCTCTGCAACCTGTTGCTTGGCCGCGTCCGAGGGATCCATCGGCAGTGAATCGACCGCCGCCTGGATGGCATTTTCAGCGGCCCGCTCGTCCGGTTGCAGCACGTTGCGAATCGCGTCTTCGACTTCCTCGGGATCATCGTCTTCCAACGCCTCGACCAGCCCACCCAGATCGCAGCGGCTGACCAGTTCGTGACAAGCGCGTTGGATCAAAGTTCCCTTCTCGTCGGCTTGGAAGCCGCGGCGGTTGGTGGCGGTGATGTTGATCGGCAGTCCGCACGAGTTCAAGAACTTATCGACCGCCTTCCCCACGGCCATGTCGTCGCGTGTTGCCAGCTGCTTCAACGCGCTGATGCGGTTCAGCCCTTCAAAGTATTGGCGTAGCGTTGCCGAGTTGACCTCAAACGTCGCCGTACCCAGGCTCATGTAAGGCGGCCGTTCGTTGATCTTCGTGGAAGCGATCGAACTTCGACTTAGCGCGGCATAGAGGCCGGTGCCCACCATGTCGTGATACTGTTCGTTGTCCGAGAGCACCGCCATCTCGTGGCGGTTGAACATCAGATAAACGTTGTCGACCGGCGACGCGCCGTTCGGGTCCAGATCGAGATCCAGGGAAAGCACATCCATCTGCGGATCGTGCGGTGTCTCCATGCTGGGCAGTTCGTACCGCAGTCGGGCCGAAGAAGGGCTCTGATTGAGCCAGCAAGAGATTTCCGACACGCCAGTCAGGGAGTTTACTTTCATAGGCACTTCTTGGCGCGGGTAGCGCCGGTAGACGCTCTCGAATACACTTGCGTCGTACAGATATGCGACCGGAACAGGAATGATGTCGTGACGCTTGGTTAGCAACTCCCGAACCTTGAAGGCGATCAGCTGCCAAGAACCTCGTCCAGTTCCGCCTGCCAGACCAGCGACGATCGCGAAGTTGAGTTCTGCCAGCGGATTGACGCCCGTAGCGTCAGAACGGCGGGCAATCACTTCTTCAATCAGGCGGTCGAATACGTCTTCCACCTTTCGCAATCCATGCCAAGTGAGGAAGTACGAAACGGCCGGGCATTGGCCCGCTCCCTTTGTCAGGGGACGGACTTTGGGGGCGGAAAAAGGCCCGTGTTCGTCGTCGCACCACCAGTGACTGTACAGACGGTCCTTGCCGCGGGTGTTGTTGCTTTCTCCTGCGAATGGCGTCACGAAGTAACGGCGCACCAGCGGATGCAGAATCACATGTCCCTGCGCGATGCGCAGCGACCAGATCAAGGGCTTGTCGACGCCCGCCAGTTGGCGATTGATGGTGTCCTCGAATTCGTCGATCATCGCCAGTTCGGTGTCGAGCAACACGTAGTAGATGTCGCGGCCAATCCGGTGACGCCAATAGGGATCCTCGGCCATGAGGCCGTTCAGCCGCATGAGTGTTCGAATGCCCGATCCGCCGCAACCGACAAGAATGTTCGCTGGATTCGCCACGGAGAACTCCTTCTTTCTGATTTCGCTTTCGTTTAGTACATGTTAACGAGGTAGGCCTCGTTCGTTACCCACAATATCAAGATAAACGCAGCCAGAAACGCGACGACTAATGTGATCGTGTCGCCAACGAGAAACTCATCTCGCTCTTCCAACTGAAAGTAAACATGACGATTGGGGGCGTCCTCCGGCGCTCGATCGTCGAGCAGTTCGTAGACTCGCTTCGTGGACGTCGCGCCAGGCAGCGCCTCGAAATTGACCGCCGGGTTTCCGTAGTCACTGAACCGCAAGGCACCTCGGGCTCCTTGACTCCGCGCGACTTCGCCCACGATCAGTTGCGACTTCTTGCCTTCCCCGCTCGTCCAGTAATTACCCTTCGAAGGGCGATTCTTCATTATCTCGTGCATGTCGATCCGCGCTTCCTTTCGCCGACGCGACCAATATTTCCTGACTTTCTTATTCGTGCGAGTGAAACTCTCCGGCTCATCGGAAACCCAAACCAGCCAGCCGCACGGACGGTTGTTACGACACCAGTACAACACGACGAGAAGAACGGCCAAAGTCGGCACCAAGATCAAAAAGAACAAGACGTGCCGGTATTGGATCACACGTACCGAGAGCGGGGTGCTCGTAAACGTGGGAGGGCCGCCGAGGTCGCCGTCGGCGTGCCACCATTTTGCAGTGACCGAGCCGCGACCGACTCGGTCCCACGCGATCGTGTCTCCGCCATCCCACGTACCACCATCTACTTCGTATTCGATCTTCGGCGTGCCTTCCGGTTTGATGGCCAAGTCGCCGGAACTGGCGGCGATAATTGTTGACACCGTGCCGAAGTGAAATCTCTGTGTCTGGCGGGACTCGTTATTGAGCAGATGGTAGTCGACTTTCGGCGGGCGTTGTTCCAATGCCAAGTCCTTTTGACTAGTCATCCACGCATTGTCGCCGCCCGATCTTGATTTCGTGGAGACGTTCACGGAAACCGTGTACGGTTTGCCTTCCGGGGCATGCCGCTGGTATCGGTGTTTAACTTCCGTGCCGCGCAGGATTGTGCCGTCGCCCAAGTCCCAGGTCGCGCCAATCACCGTATGCGACGGGCTCGTGACCTTGAAAGTGATTTCGTCACGCAGTCCAAAGTCCTTGGGGGGCGTGATGATGTCCGCGTGGAAGTTCGGCGGCGGCAAGACCATCGACGCCGTCGGTGCCGGAACCTTTTCATAACCCGGTTTGAGTTTTGCCGTGGCGACGAACTCCACGGGCCGATCGAGCGTTTGTTCCTCGAAGAACTCGTGGACCAGCGGAGCCACATCCGAATTAAACGGAACGTTTGTGATCTCGTCCAACACTTTCACTTTCCCATCGGCATCGCCGCGTCGGAAAACGAAATCTAGCGATTCAATGCCCTCCCTGCCGACTAACTTGGTGGCGAAATTCATCTCACCCTGTATCGTCGCGTACTTGTAGTGACTTCCCGCAGCGGGCTGCTCAATCGACAAACCCGGCCGTGCCTTCACGTCGATGGGCAGCTCCTTCGAATAAAACGTGCCGTGAGGAGGACACTTTGCGATCACATAGACTTCCGCCGCCCCGACGTTCCGGAACGTGTGTTCCAGCTGTACTCCCTTCTCCGCAGCGCCGCGTAGCGCCCATGGCTCGCCGCTGACTTTCCATTCGACGCCTTCGATCGGCCCTGTCAGTTGGCAAGTGAATTTCGTCGGTACTCCCGCGATCACGACCCCATCCGCCGAAACGATTTTCATATCGATGTCAATCACGCGAAACGGAATCGTCACAGGATCCGCTGCGATCAAACCTGGAACTGTTGCATTGACGACCAGCTGATATTCTCCCTCCGGAAATCCTTTGCCAATCGTGGACTTGAGGCCTGCGTCCGGCGCGGGAAGCACCGGTTCACTCCCTTTAAAGACACTCCACGTAACCGTGGCATTCTGCAGCGTCTCAGCGACGAATTGTGCCGGGCTATTCACGACGAACACGGCGTCCGGCATTGGACGCGTGACTTTCAATTCCAGCTTCTCGCCCTTTTGAAAGCGGATGGGAATGCCGTCTGGTGGCGTCGACTGGATTTCGTGCCGATCCATCTTCGGAAAGAGGAACGTTAAGCGGCCCGAATACTCTTGATCCAAGGAGAGGGAGGGGGCGTTCGTCACGTTCAGCGACAGCGTGACAGGGCCGGGCTTGAGCGAAATTGGAGCCAGTGGCTCGACTCGCACCTGATCGCTTTCGAATCGAACTTCAACCTGCTTGCCCTGTAGCAAAGGCACGTGAAGCGGTGACAGGTCGATTTCCAGGTTCAGCTCCTGTTGCGGTTGATTCGCGGGATTCCGAAGCACAATCCGATCCGGATTCAGGCATAACGGAATTGGGTGCAACGGGCTGCCAATCCCAACATGCGGATGCTGAAATGGTGGTTGCAATGGCTTTTTGCCTAGCGGCGTGAAGAACAAATACGTATTGTCGTTCTCTTCGACCAGCCCTTTGTATTTGGCGAGTAGTTTGGTCGAATCCTTGAACCGATCGGCACGGCTATGCTCATCCTGGCCGTCGGAGTAGACCATCACGCGAATGTATTGCCCGGCGTTGTCGCGACTTTCCTTGGCGGCTTGCTCGAAGGCGACGGCCAACGAGTCGTTGAGCGCGGTGCCACGACCGTCCGCCGGTTCCGGATACTCGGCGATATACGCTGCCGTGGCAGCTCGCTCCTCGGCTGTTGTCAAAACGCGGTGATGGATCGTTAGCTGAAGTACTTCCGGCAAACTTCGGTCAGCGTCGTTCTCGTAGCCGGCGAATATGTAGATAGAAATTTTCGCGTTCAGCGGCGCAGTCTCGACGAAGGTG
>CAUJKL010000294.1 GCA_963204995.1 Planctomycetota bacterium
GTCCGCCAACGCACTTTGGGATAGATTGAATGGCCCGTGTTGGACTGACGGGTTGCGTAGAACAGTTGTCTTAACTGTTCGCGGAGCAATTGAGGACAATTGCTCTACTCTATGCGTCACTCCAGGCGGGGCAGGGTATAACCATCAGCATGCGAGCCTCGGCATGGACGACAAGTCAGTCGAATTAGTCAACCAGATCCTCTCCAAGGCAGGGCCGGGACAGCCTCCCGACGCCGAGCAGCTGATCCCGCTGGTTTACGACGACCTGCGCCAACTGGCTTCCAACTACTTACGCCGCGAGAATCCCGGCCACACGTTGCAGTCGACGGCGTTGGTCAACGAGGCGTTTTTGAAACTCATCGACCAGACACGAGTCAACTGGCAAGGCCGCACCCACTTCTTTGCCGTCGGTGCCGAGATCATGCGGCGCATCCTCGTGGATCATGCGAGAACCAAACAACGCCAGAAGCGCGGTGGCAATCGACAACGCATTGAACTGCACGACGACTTGCAAATCTCGACTCAGCGCGATGAAGACTTGCTCGCCGTCGACGAGGCCATTGCCAAGTTGAGCGATCGCGATCCGCGTCAGGCCAAGATCGTTGAACTGCGATTCTTCGGCGGACTGACGGTGGCCGAAGTCGCCGAAGTTCTGGGCGTATCGAAGCGGACGGTCGAGTCGGAATGGACGATGATTCGAGCCTGGCTGCGACGGGAGTTGTCCGATGTGGGCGAGGATGGCTGAGCTGCGGCGTTGAAAGCACCTTCCAAAGCTGTCGCGGCACTAAAGCACTGGTTATACTGGCGCAACGATCCGCACCGCTCACTCGCACTCAATCCCGCCTCGTGGTTCACGCCCTCAACAAACAATCATCAGATCGCCGGAGAGAATGAATATGAAACGTCATGCGTTTCTGGCTTGCACCCTTATCATCACTTCTTGGTTGGGACGAGCGATCGCCGCCGATCACCAACTCGACACGTTTCAACGGCAACAGCTGACGGACGTCTACTACTCGGAAGGTGTTAATATCGGTGACATCAATAACGACGATGTCGTCGATGTGGTGCATGGACCCTATTGGTTTGCAGGACCAAGCTACGAAGCCAAGCACGAAATCTATGCGGCGAAAGCACAGAACCGCCAAGCCTATGCCGACAACTTTTTCTCGTGGGTCTATGACTTCAACGGGGACGGTTGGAACGACGTGTTGGTCGTGGGCTTTCCGGGAACGCCCGCCTTCGTCTACGAGAACCCGGGGGAAGGCAAGTTTGATTCTCATTGGAATAAACATCAGGTGTTCGATTGGGTGTCGAACGAATCGCCGCAGTTCACCGATATCGTTGGCGACGAACGCCCCGAACTGGTTTGCACTCGCGATGGTTACTTTGGCTACGCGACGATCGATACCGAGCAGGCATTTGGCACCTGGAAGTTTCACATCGTTTCCGAGCAAGTCGCCACACCACGGTTTGGCCACGGGCTTGGCATTGGTGATGTGAACGGAGACGGACGCAGTGACATCCTCGCACAGAATGGTTGGTTCGAACAGCCTGCATCGCTGGAGAGTGATCCGCTATGGTCATTCCACAAGGCGTCGTTTGCTCCTGCGGGCGGGGCCGAGATGTACGCCTATGACGTCGACGGCGACGGTGACAACGATGTCATCACGAGTTTGAACGCTCACAATTACGGTCTGGCGTGGTTCGAACAGCTGCGAGACGGCGACGAGATCGTCTTTCGCCAGCATCTGATCATGGGCGACAAGCCTGAGGATAACGCCTACGGCCTCGTATTCACCGAACTCCATTCCGTGAACCTGGCCGACATCGATGGCGACGGCTTGAAGGATATTGTCACGGGCAAGACCTATTGGTCGCATCACACGCAGAGCCCGATGTGGGACGCTGGCGCGGTGGTCTATTGGTTCAAGCTTGTGCGCGGCGAAAGGGGTGTCGAATGGATTCCGTACTTGGCCGACGACGATGCAGGCATCGGGCGGCAAGTCATCGTAGGTGACGTGAATGGCGACAAGCTGCCCGATATCATCACGGGAGGCATGAAGGGCTGTCACGTGATGACACACAAACGAGAAACGGTCGATGATGTCGCGTGGCGAGCCGCTCAGCCGCAGCTGCCCAAGAGCATGGCCGCTGGTCTTCCGCCCGAAGAAGCTGCCGCGAACATGACCGTGCCGCCCGGATTTCGGGTGCAATTGGCCGCCGGTGAACCGCAAGTTCATCAGCCGATTGCGTTCTCGATCGATCATCGTGGTCGCGTGTGGGTCGCCGAAGCACATACTTATCCAAACCGAGCTCCCGAAGGTGAAGGCCAAGACAAGATCATCATCCTCGAAGACACCGATGGAGACGGCACGCTCGATTCTCGCAAGGTCTTTATCGACGGATTGAATTTGGTCAGCGGATTAGAGGTCGGCTTCGGCGGCGTGTGGGTCGGAGCCGCGCCGTACTTGCTGTTCATTCCCGATAAAGATTGCGATGACAAACCCGATAGCGAACCGCAAGTCTTGCTGGATGGCTTCGGTTATCAGGACACGCATGAAACGCTCAACGCATTTATTTGGGGGCCGGATGGTTGGTTGTACGGATGTCACGGCGTGTTTACTTATTCCAATGTCGGCAAGCCCGGTACGCCGGATGACCAGCGAGTTCCCTTGAATGCCGGTGTGTGGCGTTATCATCCGACGAAGCATCAGTTCGAGGTCTTTGCGTGGGGCAGCAGCAATCCTTGGGGCGTTGACTTCAACGACAACGGACAAGCCTTTATCACCGCCTGCGTAATCCCGCATCTCTATCACGTGATTCAAGGTGCCCGTTATCAACGCCAAGGCGGCAAGCATTTTAACGCGCACGATTACGACGACATCAAAACGATCGCCGATCACGCACATTACGCCGGCAGCATTCGGGATCATGCCTGGTGGGGACAAGAGCCAGCGGACATTCCGGATACGACCTCCAAGGCAGGCGGCGGGCATGCTCATGCCGGCGCGATGATCTATCTCGGCGACAACTGGCCTGACAAACACCGCAACCAACTGTTCTTTCACAACATTCACGGCAATCGCATCAACAACGATCTGCTCGAACGAGAAGGCTCAGGCTACGTCGGTCATCACGGTCCCGATCTGCTGTTTGCCAACGATCATTGGTTTCGCGGCATCAACTTGAAGTACGGCCCTGACGGATCGGTGTATCTGATCGATTGGTACGATCCGAACGCTTGCCATCGCACGAATCCAGAGATTTGGGACCGGACGAATGGGCGTATTTACAAAGTTAGTTATGGGAAAACGCAGGCAGCGAAGGTCGATCTCAGTAAGCTCAGCGATGAGCAACTCGTCCAGTTACAGTTGCACAAGAACGATTGGTATGTGAGAACATCACGTCGGATCATGCAAGAGCGAGGAATCTCGGCAGCCGCTCGCGAAGGATTGCTGGAGATCCTTGCCAGCGGAGACACATCACGAAAACTGCGCGCTCTGTGGGCGTTGCATGTGACGGGTGACTTCCCAACATCGGCAGCCCTCACGCTGCTTAACAGCGACGACGAGTATCTGCGTGCCTGGACGATTCAGCTTCAGCTCGAGGATGGCAAGGCGTCTCCGGCATTAGTGGATCGATTGAGCCAACTTGCCGGTAGCGACGACTCGTCGGTTGTTCGATTGTATCTCGCTTCCACCTTGCAGCGTTTGCCGCTCGAACTCCGTTGGAGAATCGTCGAAGGCTTAGCATCCCACGCGGAAGACGCCGACGACCACAATCTGCCGTTGATGTATTGGTACGGCATTGAACCGCTCGTGGCCGCCGATCCCGCGCGAGCCTTAAAACTCTCTGAAACCGTCGCAATCCCTCTGCTCCGGCGCTACATCCTGCGGCGCGCCGCCTCGGACGATCAATTGCTGAACGCGGTCGTAGTCGCCATGTCTGCGAACAGCAACGCCGATTCGCAACTACTGGCGTTGGAAGAAATGCTGAATGCCTTCGAGGGACGCGTTAACATCCCCATGCCGCCAGCCTGGGAAGCCGCGTACGACACACTTGCCAAACACGACAACGAAACGATTCGTCAGCGCGCCGACCAGATTGCCGTCGCGCTCGGTGATCGCCGGATCTTTCCTCGCATGAGACAAGTGTTGAGTGACACTGCCGCTGACATGAAGCAGCGCGAGCGAGCGTTCGATATTCTCGTCCGCGGACGAGACCAGGATGCAGTCGCGGCGATTCAGTCGGTCGTGGCCGAACCGAAACTGCGTGGTGCTGCGATTCGAGCCCTCGCGAGCTTTGATGATACGAAGACGCCAGCAGTCGTTCTCGCTCAATACAAACGCCTGACGGACGACGAGAAACGCGACGCGATTGCCACGCTCGTCGTCAGGCCGAGTTACGCCACTGCCTTGCTGGATGCGATGGACGACGGTCGCGTTGCTCGGACGGACGTCCACGCCTATCACATCCGCCAGCTCCAACGCTTCGAAAACGAAGCGCTGACGAGTCGCATCAAGGAAGTGTGGGGCGAGATTCGTGAATCGGCCAAAGACAAAATCGAGCACATCCTCAAGCTAAAGAAATCGCTGGCTCCGGCGATCCTCGCCAAGGCGGACGTCAGCAACGGACGAATGCTGTTCACGAAGACCTGTGCGTCGTGCCACACGCTGTTCGGCGAGGGGACCAAAGTCGGCCCCGATATCACGGGATCGAATCGCGCCAACCTCGACTACCTGCTGACCAACATTGTCGATCCGAGTGCGGTGCTCGGTAAGGACTATCGCATGACGATCCTCGCCACGACGGATGGGCGAGTCATCTCCGGGCTGATCCAAAAAGAGACCGACAGCGCCATCACATTGCGCACGATCAACGATAATGTCGTCGTCCCCAAGTCCGACATCGAACAGCAGCAGTTGTCGACGCAATCGCTGATGCCTGAGCGGTTGCTCGATTCGCTGAAGCCGGCGGAAGTCCGCGACCTGATCGCTTATCTGGGGAGCCCAACCCAAGTCGCACTTCGCGGTCCGCGTTCGCCGATCGACCCGCAGACCAAACGAGTTGCCGACGCACTGGAAGGCGAAACGCTCAAAATCGTCGGCAAGACCGGGGGCACGGCGGCAAGTCAAAACATGGGTGGCTTCCCCAAAGATCAATGGAGCGGCGTCGATCACCTGTGGTGGACAGGAGCCAAGCCGGGCGATCGACTCGAACTTGAAGTACCTGTCGAGAAGACGGGAACGTATAGCATCGAGCTTGTGTTCACACGTGCCCGCGATTACGGTATCGCCGAGTTATCGATCGACGGCACGACACTCGGTGGTCCGATCGACTTCTACAACGCCCCCGACGTGATCACGACGGGCGTCCTCACCTATCCCAACATCGAGTTGACCGCCGGCAACCACAAGCTCGGCATCGAGATCACTGGCGGGAATCCGCAAGCCGTCAAGGCTTACATGATTGGGTTGGACTATGTGCGGTTGGTCGAGGATGTGAGGTGACGTCATCGCACCAGAAGCCTCGTGAACCACCCGTCACATACAACTTCTGTTTCCAGGACCACGCCGTTCAGCCCGTGCGATGCCTAGCCCTTCAGAAACTCCGTGTGAATTCTGAGACTTTCCGCATCCTTTGCTGCGGATTTGCTCCAGACCATCCTTACCGCGTCTTGGAGTGGAATCCGGTGATCATCGCCTGCGAATAAGCTCGATCGCGGGCGATCAATCCAGTCGATCCTTTGCTTTTGGAGGAGTATAAGGAGCATTTCAAGAGTCTCGTGTGCCTTATCTTGTAGTTGCCGACGGGTGTGGGAGTGAAGAAGCGTCGCGGGAGTTTGGCGTAGACGACGACTTCGGTGCTAGTGTCTAGCTCTTTGACAAAGGTTCGTTCGTTCTTGCTGTCGGTTATCACGTAGTCGTAGATACACCGCCGAATGGATCGATGCTTTGTGTGCTTCGGTCGAAGTCCCCTTCAACTGAAATGCCTCGCCCTCGACGGCGTTGGTTTGGTAGGCTTGTTTTTTTGAACTTAATCCTCATCATCCCTCCCCGATATTTTTGTCGTAAACATGTTCTGGTCGAACTCTCCGGACACGGCAGGAAGATTGCACGACAGGAAAATACGCATGCTTAGATGGATTTGGCGTCCGTGCTGGGCGAGATGAGCTTGAACCGATGCGGTCGATCCGGCCAAACCGTTAGATGATACGCACGGGGTTCCAATGAATGTTGTAGTTGATGACCGTGTCGCAGTCTTGCAAGTTTTGCCCTTCGGAAATGTAGTCGGTGCCGATCAAAACATTGATCGCGCCCGGTTCGTTGGGAAGGATGGCCGCTTTCTCTTTTCGATCGCGGCGAGAAGAGCGTTAGCGGGGATTGAAAGTCATAGTGAGTCTTCGATGTTGACTTGGGTGGATCGCTGCCAGTCACTTTGTCGGGGTGTAGGTGATGCGTCTTCGCTGCCCGGATGTCACCTTCGTGGTATGTTTGCCATTCAAGAGGTACTTCGTTGATTGCGTTCGCCAAACTTTCATCGCTTTCGTCTCCGTAAAAGAGGATTGAAAGCGACCAACGAAGGCGTTTTGGTTGCACGGATTGGTTGCACAAACGTCCGTGCGGACACGCTTACGAACAAAAAAACGCTTAGCGTGAACCACACTAATCGTTATCGTAAAGCGTTTGATTTCAACGGTTTTCGTAGTAGCCGGAGCGGGGGTCGAACCCGCACGGCCCGTAAGGGCCACAGGATTTTAAGTCAGGAAGATAACGCGGAAAACCCTGGAAAAACAAAGGTTTCTGAAGTTGGTGCAGCGCGTGGCGCAGCAGTTGAAACTGAGTTAGACAGCCGAGTGGCTAAGCTCGCGGAACTATGGGAGCGGCTCGGCACTGACAAGCGAAGTGGCCTACTCACCATGCTCGACGGCATTACCACGATGTTTGAGCGGCAATCGTAACAGCCGTCGACCACGCTCCATAGGCTACATAGGCTACGAAGATCTTCGCGTTTTGGGGGCTGAGATCTTGGCGTTTTGTCGCCACTACGACCGCGATGATTGCGCTAACGCTTCTAATCGTTGCGACAGTTGACGGTATTCGAGGCGCATTCGGCAATTCTGGGCAAGTCGTTTTAAGCTGTAGCGATCGGGCAAAATCTGTGTCGGTGCGCGTAATTGTAGAGCTAGCAATGGCTGTAACTGGTCGATGAACCTAGCATCCTGAACCTTTCAACTTTTTTGACTGGAGAACTACTATGGTTTGCGCCGAAGCGCCCGTGGCCCACGAACTCACCGACAGTGAGCTATTCTGCCGCTACCGCGATCTTGATGACCAAGACGCCTTCAGTGCTCTCTATGTACGGTATAGCGAGACTGTCTTCAATGTCTTGCGGCACGACTTTCGATTTAGTTCAGACGTGGCTGACGATGTAGCACAACAAGTATGGATGTGCGTAGTCACTTCTCGCGAACAATTCGCGACTGACACCAGCTTCAAAAACTGGATTTCACGCATCAGTCGCAATCGAGCAATCGACTATAAGCGACTCGTTCGCAGTCACGATGACATCGACGACGTTATCGAACCAGCCGATAGCCGCGTCAAGCCTGTCGATCATCAGCTACTAATCGACGAAGATACCATCGACGTCGACCGCCTAGTAGCGACACTTCCGCCAGATATGACGCTGGCTATTCGCCTCTTGTCTGTAGGCGAGTCGCTGAGGTCTGCCGCACAAAAGGCAGGCGTACACCTCACTGCATTGTGTCGCACTCTCGCCGAAGCTAAGGCACTTCTATTATTTTCGTATTTTTGATGCGTAATGCAAAACGGCGTTCGCTGGAACTATAGAAGACAACCATTATCACACGGCAGCGGAATCGAATCGAGGAAACTAACCATGACACACTACGGAGTGGGCGATGTCGCCCGTAAACTAAATGTTCATCCGAAGGTGCTGACGCAAATGTTCTATCGCGGTGCCCTAGACGCCGCACGCTGTCCAATCGTTTGCGGGCGACGCCTCATCCCAGAGGACATCCTGCCCGATATTGCCGCTAAGTTGGCGGCACGGTCGTAAGGCCGCCTCCCCGCCAGTCTGCGTAGCTGGCTTCTATTCACTCCCACCACAAACAGAAGGAACTGTCTAGCAATGCGTACATTACTTGCCATCATCGTCGTCGTGATGCTCGCCGGGTGCTGTGATTGTCAGCATCCAGCCGCCGAACAACAACAACCAAGCTACTTCACGCCGCATTACGAACAACAGCCGTCGAACAACGATGGCTATCTCACCGCTTCCCATCGCGTCGAGGCGTGGCCGCTGGAAGCCTTCCGAGAAGAGCCGCAAGCGGCTATCTATCAGCCGAGAGCATTCGAGCGGCTACCGCCTATCTGGCATACGACTGAGTCGACCAAGGCACACGAAGCGCCGTGGCATAAACGTTTATGGCATTGGGTGACCGGGGGGAGTCTAGGTTCCTCTTGAGGCATAACGCCACGTGGCGTTTCCCACCGGCAGCCCGCGCAAACACCATATAGTCCGTCCGTCCGGGTTTTTCCGTCCCAGTTTGGGACTAACCAACAAAATAGGAATAACAATGCTAGTCGACACAATCCCGATCGTAGCTGAGCTAGTGTCGCCCATCGATCAGGTCGTTACTGCTGACACAACCGAAGTAGCTCCGATCATCGCCGCACTCCCGCCGTACGTACTCGCCGCCGAATTAGCCTCGTAGCTCCGATCACCCATCCACACCGAGCCCACCCATGCCATCCATCGCACAGCGTCCACTCATCCTCAATATAGCCGCCTGTGTCGCCAGCGGTGCCACTGTGAGCGACGCCACTATCGATAGTGCATGCCAACATGGTGGCGTCAGCCGCGAGGCATTTGATGCCGTTGTGGCGGCACTCAAAAACGAATCACAATCCCAGCCGCCTGCAAAAGCGGCTTCACCACCATCCCGATCGAAAGGTAGCAATCAGATGTTCCACTCAGAAAAAAAACTCGGCCCCGCATCGCGGGCGTTTTGGGCGCAGGTCGAGGAGAAAATTGAGGCGGGCAAGTCCCGTGAGAAAGCGATCGAACAAACCGTGATGCAAGAGCCCCGACTGCATCAAGAAATGCTATCGGAAACAAATCTCCGCCTCCACCGGTAATCGCGATTGCGAGTCTCTCCCACAAAAATAAAAAAACGAGGACAACGAATATGACCACCGCACTCGACGCGATGCAAGCCGCAGTCGAAGAACCAAAACCTCTCCCTCTGGCCAACCAAAAGGAGGCGATCTACCGCAAGGCGGCGATGGGCCTATCGCTAGACATGGATGAAATCGCCATCGTCGCCGAAGAGGACCGAGACGAGTATCGGGCGAATGTGCATCGCTGGACGACCATCATTAAAGCGAGACAGGACGCCGCAACGGCCGCTGAACGTGACGCCGCACGCCACGCACTCTCCGACGCCGAGACAAAACTCGCCAGCGAATCAGCCGACATTCAAAAACAACTAGACGATTTGCAGTATCGCAAATCGCGTCTTCATCTGGCGGTTAAAGACGCTCAAGCCGTCGTCGATCGACACGATCACGCCGTACGACGCCTGCGGGCAAGTGTGCCGAAACACGTGCTGGCATTTGTGCAATCGCGAAAATCAATTCTCGGCTCGCAACCGCAGTTTTCGCGTATGCGATTTCTTGAAGGTCGCGTTCGTGAAATCAAGCGGCTATCGCAAATCGACGTTAGTACAAACGCTGGTAAAGATTTAGCGAAAAATCACGCAGAAGGCGAAAAACATCCAGAGCTGATTATCCGGGTGGCCAACGGTCGGTTCATTGAAATCAGCGTCGACGAAACTCTTTGGAAAACATACATCGCGCAGCTGAAACGCGAGCTACCCGCCGTCGAAAGCGAGCTGGCGAAGCTCACCGCCGAATACGTTTCGGGCATCTCGGAAATTGAAAAGGCACTCGACTACTACGTGACCTGACAGAGAGACTCCCAGCGTTACGGTCCTTGTCGCTGGTGAGCCGCTGGCGGGCGATGCACGCACCACCCGCCTGCCAGCGTTTTTTTCATTTTCTGAGGGAACCATTATGCAAACATTCAAAGATCGGTTCGGTTGCGAATGGACAATCAAGCTTACAAAGAGCAACGTTTTAACTGTCCTCAAGATTCTCGATCGTAAGACGTTCGAGAAGCTTGAGCTATCAGCGAAGATCCACCGAGTGGCAAACGTGCTTTACATCGCGTGCCGAGAACAAGCCGTTGAACGCGGCATTTCAAAAGAGGACTTCCACCAGTCCGTGGAAACCGTCCTTGTCATCGAAGACGCAACACAGGCGTTAACTAACGCCCTATTCAAATTCCAAAAGAGGTCATATGGCAAGTCGCTCTGACATCCAAGCAGGTCGCGCGTTCGTCTCGTTGTACGTCGACAACTCCGCCCTCGTACGTGGCCTACTGCAAGCCAAGCAACGCCTGCAAAACTTCGGTAAATCAATCGCTTCACTCGGCACCATCGTTGCGTCTACAGGCGCAGCGATCACGGGGTCGATCATCGGTGCCGTTACCCAGTTCGCTGGCATGGGTGACGATCTGAACAAAATGGCCGCTCGCACTGGCGTTGCCACGGACGCATTATCCGAACTGGGCTTTGCGGCTGAACAATCCGGGGCGAGTCTCGACGCCGTCGAAAAAGGCATCAAGAAAATGCAGACGGTAATCGGCGGCGCGAACGCCGGAAGTAATTCATCGGTTGCCGCATTGCAGGGCATCGGCCTAGCTGTTGCCGATCTGATGGGCTTGTCACCAGATCAGCAGATGGAAAAGATCGCTCAAGGGCTATCGCAAATCGGTGACCCTGGAATGCGAGCCGCTGCGGCTATGCGGATCTTCGGCGAGGAAGGCACGGCACTACTGCCGATGTTCGCTGGCGGTGTCGCTGGCATTCGCAGTTTGCGGGAAGAGGCCAAGCAACTCGGTCTATCGATCACTCCCGAACAGGCACAAGTAGCCGCCGACTTAACCGATGCTTGGAATCGTGCGAAACGAGCCGTTCTAGGCACTGCGTTCGCCGTTGGCTCGCAAGTCGCCGAATCGGTAATGCAAGTGCTTGACGTCGCGAAGGATGTGGCCGGTACGTTCACCGGATGGATTAAAGAACATGCGGGCATCACAAAATCATTGTTGGCCATTGGAGCTGTGCTAGGTGTCATCGGCACGGCGGTTGTCGGCATCGGTGGAGCGTTTTCAGCAGCTGGCTTCGTTGTCGGTGGCTTGGCTTCTACGTTGTCGTTGGCAGGCACCATCATCGGGGCTGTGTTCTCGCCGGTCGGCTTAATCGTTGCGGCAGTAACCACCGCCGTAACTGGCCTACTTTTTGCGTTCTACAAGCTTGCCGATCCGTTGACGGCGTTAATGCCGCTGGCGTCCGCGATCGCGACGGCCTTCAAGGGCATTACTGGCGCTCTGTTGCAAGGCGACTTCGCCGGTGCCTTCGAGGCGATGGCCAGTAGTATTCGTAGCATCATGTTCGCTGCCGCACGAGGCGTAATCGACATCGTCAAAAACATGCTGACGAATCTAATCGGTCTCGTCACGGGCACTAGCGACGGCATCGGCGGTGCGATGTCTGGAATAAGCTCGGCAGCATCTCGGATCTTCAACGAGGTATGGGAAGCGGGCAAGATCGCGTTCACCGCGTTAGCCGCATTCGCTGGCGACGTCTTCAGCCAAGCGCCGCAGGTTATCAGCTATGCCTTCGGGTTGGCCATCAGGAAGATTGTCGAATCTGTCGCCGCCTTAGTTACGTGGATGGCCAACGCGTTCGGCGGCTTCGTGTCGACGCTGTTTAAGACATTTGCGGGCCGTGGGTTCGGACTACTCAAGGCCATGCTTACTGGCGACATGTCAGGCGTCGCCGATCACTTCGCGTCGACGTTGCGAAAGTCGATGGCCGCTCAGACGCTGGCGATGAGTGGACTAGCAGCCGGTCTCTTCGGTGGCGAGATGCCAGAGTTCAAGATGAGCCCCGAAACGATCGCGGCTTATGAGAAGATGGAATCCGCCATCACGCCAAAAGTAGAATCAAGTGGCATTGAAAAAGTCATTGACGAGTACGCGAGCGCTCGCGAGAAGCTCGAACAGGCGTTAGAGAAAGGCGACATATCAGCCGTCGACTTCAACGCGTCGATGACGGAGCTGGAAGCAACCAAGTCGGCATCTATCGAGAAGTTGATAGCCGCTTTCACTGCCGAGAAGGCCGCACTAGACAAACTGATTGCCGATGGTGCGATTACGCCGGAAGCTGCTACAGAGCGAAAGAGCGAGATTGTCACACGGCAAAAGGAGCTGACCGTTGAAGTTACTCGTTATCGAGACAGTGGCCAGATATCGCAGGACGATGCACGCCAGTATCAAGACGAGTTGAATACTCCCGACGCTGTACAGAGCCCAAAATTCGACGCTTCCAGCGTCAACGCATTCATCGACCGAGTTTCTGCATTGCGTCAGCAACTCGCCGCCGGTGAGATCGATAAGCAGCAGTTTGACGCTGCATTCAAAACCGAGCAAGCGACACTCGGAGTAGACGTCAAGCCACTCGACGTCGAGTCATTTGATCGCGAAGTAGCAGCACTGCAAAAACTACTAGCCGCTGGAAAGATCGATAAGCGGCAATTTGACGACGCGTTCAAGAGCGAACAGCTGAAGCTATTTGGCTTCGAGGTCGAGTCAAAGGGCTTAACGGAATTCAATCAGCGTATCGCGGATCTTCGCGAACAACTCGCCGCTGGAAAGATCGACAAGCAGCAGTTTGACGCTGCATTTCGAGACGAACAGCTGAAGCTCGAATACAAGCAAGCTCCGCTACCGCAGGCACCAACAGCGGCCCCGGCGGACAAACCGGCAATTAACGAATCCGACCTCACAAAGTACAAGGCACGCGTCAAAGAACTCACCGAAGCATTCGCCAGCGGCGCGATCACTGCCGATGAGTTGGCCAGTGGTATGTCACAATTGAAGCGTGAGGCAGTCGGCATCGACGCGACGCCGCTAGAGCAATACGACGCACGCCTAGAGATACTTAACCAGGCACTCGCAGACGGCACGATTACACAGCGTGAATGGAAGGCCGCCGTATCAGATGCGAGAGACGAGATCTTTGGCCTGGCAGCATCGCCGTTAGAAGAGTTCCGCGAACGCGTAATCACGCTACAGCAAGCGTTCAGCAGCGGTGCCATCTCCGCCCAAGAGTATGGCGTCCAACTCGCCGCCGCGAAGCGTGAGATACTCGGCATCGAACCGAGTAACCTGCAACAGTTCGCAGATCGCGTCAAAGAGCTTCGCGAACAATTTAAGGCAGGTGCCATCGACAAAGCTGAATTTGATTCCGCATTCAAGACGTCACAAAAGAACTTTCTCGGACTCGATACCGATCCCATCGACAAATTCAAAGAGAAGATGACCGAGCTGCGGCAAGCACTCGACAAAGGCTTAATCACCAAGGATCAATTCAAGACCGCCGCAATGGACGCCTTGCCAGATCGCGTTAAGCAGATCGTAGACGAGACGCGGACGCCGTTGGAAAAGTACAAGGCCGACATGGCCGAACTCGACAAGCTCAAGGGGGCCAGTTTACTCGACGACAAGACGTACGCCCGCAAGGCCGACAAGTTACGCGAAGAACGAGACGGCAACGCTACTGCCAGCAGCAAGCCTACGACGTTTGGTAGCTTCTCGGCATCGGCCTTGATCGACTCGGGGCGTGGAAGTGCTTCTAGTTCGCAAGATCGCGTCGTGAAGTCATTGGAGAAAAACGAAGCGGTTGCAAAAGAGCAACTCGCCGAATTGAAAGAGCAACGCAAACTTATCGACAAACTCGCATCGGCCCTAGCAATGAGGTAACAAACACGTGACAGACGCAGAATACAAACGGGCCATCGAATGGAAGATGACGGATCACGAGAAAGATCTGCTCAATCGAGAAGTTCCAGTGACGAATGTTCCTGGCGGTTTCATGTATCCCGATGGAACTTTTTCGCGAATGGCTCGCGCCAGCCAGATAACACCGAAGTCAGAGTCTTAGTAGT
>CAUJKL010000295.1 GCA_963204995.1 Planctomycetota bacterium
CGCATTGTTGCCCGAGGGCACCGAGGGCGTGTTGCGCGATCAGCTTGAGCGTGCCATCAAACAACTCGAGCAATTGCAACAACGATGGAACGAAAGTGAACCGTTAAAAGCCTTGCAAGAAGAAATGAAATCCTTGCGACAGGAAGTCGAGCGACTTCGCGATCGAGATAAGCCAGCAGATCCAGCCCCGACGGATTCTCGCGATACTTAAGAATCCGCGAGGCTATCGTTCTTCGAGTTTCGAGGCAGCCCGAGTGTGTTCTGCACGCGGGCTGCTTTGCTTTGACGGTGGACGTGGCCGTTACGAGAGAGTCGCAGATTGGACGATTCCGCCGCGCATACACGCATTCGGTGTGCATTTCCTGGGCAGCTCACTGTTAAACACTGCGGGCTGAGTGGCTGATAGGGCGCAGTGATCGCATCCTCACGAAACGCACAGTGTCGACCGAACACTCTATATAATTCACGGTCCTGATATTGACGCGAAATGCTAGCACTGCATAGCTTCCTTCCAGGAGGATCGCGAACCGCCACGGCGGCCTTTCTTTGGCGGGTTAGGCCGACCGCTGAGGGCAAATACAGCTCCAGCGATTGTGCATTACTAACCTAGATTTCAAAGATAGGAGGTCGTGAAATGAAACGACTCTTTGCATTCGCACCAAGCCTGCTCCTGACTGCGATGACTGCTCTGACGGCGACGGCTGACGAACCGCTTAGCTACACAATACCTGACGAAGCTCGAATCGAGCCGGTCAGCATGCTCGGTGATGCTCCGACAGCTGACCAGAAAGACGATTTCTGCTCCTGCTCTCAGAAGAGCGGCAAGAGCAAGTCGGGCTGCTGTAGTACTTGCGGCGGGTTCGATTTAGGGGCTGTTCTCTTCGGTGAAGATTCCAGTTGGGATATCGGTGGCTGGACGCAATGGGGTTACCATAGCGCCAACGACGGCGTCTTCAACACTCACCCCGGCAGCTTTGATTTGCAACAGGGCTACCTGTATATGGAGAAAGTTGCCGACGGCAGTAATGGGATAGGATTCGGTGGGCGCGTCGACGTGCTGTATGGAACCGACGGTTCGAACACCCAGGCGTTCGGCAACAACTCGGGCCATTTCGATTTCCAGAATGGTTTCGATTACGGGATTTATGGCTGGGCCATCCCGCAGCTTTACGGTGAAGTGGCCTACGAAGACTGGTCGGTCAAGCTCGGTCACTTTTATACGCTGCTCGGCTACCAGGTGGTGCCCGCGACCGGGAACTTCTTCTACAGCATCCCGTACACGTTCAACTTTAGCGAAGCATTTACTCACACGGGTGCATTGGCCACGTACTCCGGGTACGACAACGTCACGTTGTACGGCGGCTGGACGCTCGGCTGGGACACCGGCTTCGATCAATTTGGCCAGGGAAATAGCTTCCTCGGTGGAGCGAGTGTTAACGTCACTGATGATCTGACTGCGACCTACATCGTGACAGCCGGAAACTTGGGCTGGATCGGCAACAAAGGCTACACGCACAGCTTTGTAGTCGATTGGGTCATCAACGATTCGTGGGAATATGTTTTCCAGAACGACCTGAACTCGATCAACAATTCGCCGAACGCCGCTGGCGGCCACTACGATACGGTCGGTATCAACCAGTATTTGTTCTACACCTTCAACGACAAGGTACGTGCCGGTGCTCGCGTCGAATGGTGGAAGGCCGATGGCATTTCGATGAACGAAATGGCGTTTGGCTTCAATCTGAAACCTCGAGACAACGTCTTGATCCGCCCAGAAATTCGCTACAACTGGCTGCCTGGCGGCACGGTGCCAGGGTTCCTGCCCGTGGCTGGACCGCTGAACGCCACAGCCGCTGCGGACTATATCAACAACGCCATCTTCGGAATGGACGTTATTCTGACGTTCTAATAAATTCGTTGGCTGCGTCTTGCTTTTGAGCTCCGCCACGTTGTCGCGTCCCAATCCATCGACAGCGTGGCGTTTTCTACTTTGATTGGCAACGAATTCGTCAGTCCTTAACTTCAGTTGCTCAACGCCGCCAAATCAGTTTTATCGGGGGATGAAGCGTGCGGCCGCTCTAATTCATGCACACTCGCGACCGTGAAACGAGAGCCTCGCGAGAAGAGAAGCAAGATGATATGCTCGTACCGCCACTAACACTCTGGTGGCCTTTATGGTTCGAACTGGCATGAGGCGGCCTTGGGACACTTCCTGGAACACCTACGCGAACACGCGTTCTTCTACTACTTGGCTGGAGTTCCGCTGCTCGGAATCGCGGCTCAGTGGTTAGCGTGGCGATTGCGATTGCCATCGATTCTGTTGTTGTTGGGCATCGGAGTCGCTGTGGGCAGCTTCGTCAGCCCAGACGAGCTGCTGGCCCACCTCGCGGACGTCGATGCCAGTACGTCGGCGGTCGGTTCGCGAGTGCTGTTTCCCATCGTCTCGCTGTCTGTGGCCGTAATTCTCTTTGAAGGCGGCCTCACGCTCCGGTTTCACGAGTTAAAAGGGGCCGGTTCCGGTGTCTTGCGGTTAGTCACGATCGGAGCCCTAGCAAGTTGGGCGCTGACGACCTTCGCGGCCGTTATCCTGCTACACCTGGACTTGCGCATCGCAGCTTTGGTGGGTGCGATTTTGGTAGTGACCGGTCCCACGGTCGTCGCGCCGATGCTACGGCAGATCCAGCCGACGCGTCGTGTCGCCTCGGCCGTGAAATGGGAAGGGATCGTCATCGATCCTATCGGAGCGATTCTCGCAGTGCTCGTCTTTGAGTTCGTCTTTGCTCATGCGGAACACGCCACGCTTGCCTCGATTGCCACGATGCTTTTCAAGACAGCTGCGATCGGTGGCGTCATCGGGCTGGCGACTGCAGCGTTATTAGCTCAGTCCGTGAAGCGGTATTGGGTTCCGGACTTCCTGCATGGTGTCGTGTTCTTGACGGTCGCAATGGGAGTGTTTGCGCTCTCGAATTTTCTTCAAGAGGAATCGGGGCTCGTCACGGTGACGGTGCTTGGCATCGCCTTAGCGAATCAGAAAACCGCCTCCATTCATCACGTTCTGGAGTTCAAAGAGCATCTTAGCGTGCTGCTCATCGCATGCTTGTTCATCGTGCTAGGGTCACGCGTCAATCCGCGCGATGTCTGGAACCTCGGCTTTGGCGGTCTTGCATTTCTGGCAGCGATGATTCTTGTCGTGCGGCCGGTTTCCGTTTTGTTGGCGACAATACGCTCGACACTTACTCTCCAAGAGCGCATCTTCCTAGGATTCCTTGCCCCGCGAGGGATCGTCGCCGCCGCCGTATCTTCAGTGTTTTCCTTGAAATTGGCGGCGTGGAGCGGTGCCGGTTTGGCGAACGAAGAGTTTGCAAGGCAAGCCGACGCGATCGTGCCAATTACATTTCTCGTGATCGCCGGAACGGTATTCGTTTATGGACTGTTCGCGGCTCCACTCGCCCGGCGATTGAAACTATCGGAGCCAAATCCGCAAGGTATCCTCCTGGCAAGCGCCAAGCCGGAGATTCGGGCGATTGCCGAACGCGTGCAGGCCGCAGGCTTTTCCGTTTTGTTAGTCGATACGAACTTTGCGGACGTTGCCGCCGCGAAAATGGCGGGCCTGCGAGCCGAATGCGCGAGCATTCTCTCAGAACACGTCTGTAAAGAATTGGACTTAGGTGGAATCGGTCGACTGCTGGCGATGACGGCGAACGATGAGGTCAACTCGCTGGCTGTCCGCGAGTTCTCTCACCTGTTCGGTCGTGCCAATGTGTATCAATTGACACCCCGCGGCGAAGGCTCTGGCAAACGCACCTCCATCTCCGAGCATCTGCGCGGGAGACTGCTCTTTCACAGCGAACTGAATCACGATGCCTTGATCGGCTGTTTCGCGCGGGGCATGCAGGTCAAGGCGACGACACTGACCGACGAATACACGTACGAAGACTTCCGTTTGCGATACGGCGATTCCGCGATCGTGCTGTTCGTGATCGACGAGGCAAAAAAACTAGCGATTTGCACACTGGAAAAACCGGCTGCGCCAAAGGCAGGGCAGTCGATTATTGCGTTGGTCGAACCGCGCACTCACGCTGCCGACGGCACTAGCGAGGAGCATAAATAGCGTGTCAACAAACGATCCGCAGGAAGTATCTGTCGGCCGCGTCGTCCTCGCCAGCTTTATCGGCACGACGATCGAGTGGTACGACTTTTTCATTTACGGGACGGCGGCGGCACTGGTTTTCAATCGGCTGTTCTTTCCTGGGTTTGATGACCTGACTGGTACGATGTTCGCCTACGCGACCTTCGCGATCGGTTTTTTCGCCAGGCCGATCGGTGGTATCGTCTTTGGGCACTTCGGCGATCGACTAGGTCGCAAGACGATGCTCGTGACGACGTTGACCATTATGGGCGTGGCAACATTCTTGATCGGAGTACTGCCGACTTATGAGACTGCTGGTATCCTGGCACCGATCCTGCTCGTCACGTTACGTTGCGTACAGGGTTTGGGGGTCGGTGGCGAATGGGGAGGAGCTGTCCTGATGGCCGTCGAGCACGGTCATCGAAGTCGGCGCGGGTTGCACGGAAGTTGGGTGCAGGCAGGAGTGCCGGTCGGTCTTTTAATGGCGACGGCCGTCTTTGCAATCTTCAGCTCGCTACCCGAGGAACAATTCGTGGCTTGGGGATGGCGAGTGCCGTTCCTGCTTGGCATTGTGTTACTCGGCGTCGGCATGTTCATCCGCCTTCGCATTATGGAAAGTCCCGTTTTTGCGAACGCCAAGGCCAAGCAACAGACGCCCTACTTGCCGGTGCTGGAAGTTCTTCGCAAGCATCCGGGGAATGTCTTGTTGGCAATGGGGGCGAGGTTTGCCGAGAACGCTTCGTTCTATATCTTCAGCATCTGGGTCATTTCGTATGCCACCGAGACACTTCATCTGCCAAAGAACACGGTCTTGACCGGCATTTGGCTGGGCGCAGCCGTTCAATTCTTTGCGATTCCGAGCTTTGGCTTGTTGTCGGATCACTGGGGACGCCGTCCCGTTTACCTCGGCGGTGCCATATTCATGATGTTGTTCGCGTTTCCATTTTTCTGGCTCGTGAACACGCAAGTGAGCCTCCTGGTCTGGCTCGCAATAATTCTCGGACTGGTCGGACACTCGGCGATGTATGGTCCGCAAGCCGCGTTCTTCTCCGAGTTGTTCGGAACGAATGTGCGCTACACTGGTGCCTCACTCGGCTACCAAGTCGCTTCGCCGCTCGCGGGCGGATTGGCACCCCTGATTGCAACGCAACTGCTTGTGATTGGTGACGAAGATCCTTCCCTGGTCGCGGTCTACCTGATCGTGACAGGCATCATCACCGTGGTCGCCGTCTATTTCGCGGGCGAGACCTATCGGTCGAATATCGAGCATTGAAAGCCGCACCCGACGTAGAAGTTGATCGCTGCTCGTCGAACGCGCCGACTTCGGTAGGTCTCTTCGTCGAGAATCAAAAAAAGACGCCGCAGGATTAACCTGCGGCGTCTGAGTGTTTCAATTCGGTCGAGAAGCGAGTGCTTACCGCTTCGAGAACTGGACGCCACGACGAGCACCGTGCAAACCACACTTCTTGCGCTCTTTCATGCGAGCGTCTCGAGTGAGGAAACCGCCGTCGCGAAGAGACTCGAAGACTTCTTCGTTGAAACCCAACAGCGCCCGAGCCAAGCCCATCCGGATCGCTCCCGATTGGCCCGTATTTCCACCGCCCGAGGCACGCACCAACACGTCAACGTTCTCACGCTGCCCGCAGGCATCGAGTACGTCTAAGATCCAACGACGATCTTGAACTTCGGTGAAGTACTCCTCGATGTCGCGCCCGTTCACCGTAATCTTGCCGCTACCGGCACGAACGCGCACACGAGCCACAGACGACTTACGCCGTCCAGTTCCCAGAGCATCACCGTTAATCTTGTCTTTCTTTACTGCGACCATTTGTTCCGCTCTATCTGAGTTTCAGTGATTCGTTTACTTGAAGTCCAGACTACTTACAGCCCAGATCACGCGACTCAGGCTGTTGTGCCTGGTGCGGATGTTCCGAGCCCGTGTAGATCTTCAGCTTATCTAACATGTGCCGGCCAAGACGATTCTTTGGCAACATGCGGCGCACCGCTTCGCGAAGAATCTCTTCGGGCTTCTTTTCGAGCCGCTTCTGGGCCGTTTCACTTCGCTGACCGGGCCACCCGGTGTACCAAGTGTATTTCTTCTGTTCCCACTTCTTGCCGCCGAACTGGACCTTCTCGGCGTTCGTGACGACGATGAAGTCGCCGGTGTCGACGTGCGGCGTGTAGGTGGGGCGGTGCTTGCCCATTAAAATGACAGCAATATCGCTGGCCAGACGACCGACGATCTTTTCGGTCGCATCCACGTGCCACCATTTCGGCGTCAATTCGCCGGGTTTCGCCATGTAACTCTTTGTGGTGACCAACTTTGCATCCTCCCGGAGGCAGCGTGTGTGTGCGCTTAAAATGTAGTTATTTGGTTCGTGGCTCGTCGTCTAAATGCACGGCTCACGATAATTTGGTCGCGGGAAAGGAGTGATTCTAGCGACCTAAATCGCGGTCAGCAACCGCTCTTTGACGAACGGGGGGCAAAGTTTGAGATTTGAGATTTGAGATTTGAGATCTGAGATCTGAGATTTCAGATTTCAGATTTCAGATTTCAGATCTGAAATTTGAAAATAGGAAATTTGACCCCTAGTCTTCCATCACATCCGCTTCGCGTTTCTTCGCCAACTCGTTCACTTGCTCCTCGTACTTCTTGATCAGGTCTTGGACTTCGTTCTTAATATCGTCACGAATGTCTTCGCTGACCGTTTTGTCTTTTTCCGCCTGGTCAGCAGCTTTATTGGCGTCACGCCGAACATTGCGGAGCGAAACCTTGGCTTCCTCGCTTAGTTCCTTGATCCGGCTGACCATCTTCTTGCGGACTTCGCCCGAAAGTGGGGGGATATTGATGCGGACCATGCGACCATCACTCTGAGGATTGAAGCCCAAATCGCTAGCGATGATCGCCCTTTCGATGTCCTTGATCGTGCTGGGGTCGTAGGGCCGAATAACGATTTGAGTCGGCTCGGGAGCGCCGACGGACGCCAACTGCTTGATCGGAGTTGGTGATCCGTAGACTTCGACACGCAAGGAGTCCACGAGACCGGGATTGGCTCGTCCCGTGCGGATACCCGCCAAGGATGATTTCAGATGAGCGATCGCCTTGTCCATGCGATCTTCGGCATCGAACAGGATTTCTTCAGCGGACATAGCGAACCTCTCATTTCTTAGACGCTGGTGCGATCAAGGTCCCAACCTTCTCACCGCGAACGGCTCGCTGAATGTTGCCGTCTTTGCGATAGTTGAAGACCAGTATTGGAACCGCATGCTCCATACAATGCGTAATAGCCGTCGAGTCCATAACTCGCAAATTCTTCTCCAGAACGGTGCTGAAGTCCAGTTCGCGATAGAGGACTGCGTGCGGATTTTTTTCGGGGTCCTCGCTGTACACACCGTCCACGCGAGTTGCCTTCATCACGATTTCGGCTTCGAGTTCCAAGGCCCGCAACGCCGCCGCCGTGTCGGTCGTCACGAACGGACCACCGGTACCCGCCGCCAGAATGATAATGCGTCCCTTTTCTAAGTGACGATGAGCCCGACGGCGTAGATAGGGCTCGGCGACGCCATCCATTTGAATCGCGGACATCAATCGCGTCTGACAACCGATCGATTCCAACGCGTCTTGCAGAGCGAGTCCGTTAATCACGGTGGCCAACATGCCCATGTAGTGAGCCGTGGCTTCATGAATGCACGCGCTCGCATCCTTGAATTGAGCACCACGCAGGATGTTTCCACCACCGATCACGACGGCGATTTGACAGCCAAGCTCTTGCGCTTGATGCACTTGCTTGGCGATATGCACGACTTCTTCCATGCAGATGCCCCGCTCGCTGCCACGCGAAAAGCTCTCGCCGGAAAGCTTGAGAATCACTCGCTTGTAGCGAGGCCGCTCACTTGTCGATTCAGTCATCGAAGCTCCACATTGCAGGATCAGGAATAAAAAAGCCCCGGACAAATCCAGGGCCGTTTTCCTAGCGATTGCTTACTCACCTAATACCCAGTGAATAAACTCGGTGATCTCCATCTTGTTATCTTGGGCGTATTGTCCAACCGATTGCTTGGGCTCTTTCACAAACGGCTGCTCCAGCAGCACGCGCTCGGCGAAGTAGCTGCGGATTCGACCTTCCACCATCTTGTCGACGATGTTCTCCGGCTTGCCCTCTTGGAGAGCGGCTTCCCGTAGGATATGACGTTCCTTTTCCACCTCGGCCGGATCGAGAGTTTCGACGTTTAACGCGGCCGGTCGCATGGCTGCAACGTGCATACAGACGTCCTTGGCGGCGACATCGTTACCGCCCTTAACGCCGGTCAACACACCAGCAATCGTTCCCGCGTTGTGGCTATAGCCGCCAGTCGCACCTGCAATTCGTTGCAATCGACCGACCTTAAAGACCTCGCGGATCTTATTCATCAACTCGTCGCGTTGGTCGCCCAGCGTTTTCCCGGGCTTGCTCGGCGAAGGCTGTGCGAGCAGTTCCTCGGCGGACGAAGCTCCAGGTCCGGTAGCAAGTTGCTGGGCCAAGTCGTTCGCCAACTGAACGAAATCCTCGTTCTTGGCGACGGGTGCGCTTTCGCACTTCAGTTCGACAATCGCACCGATCGGTTTGTCGAGACCCGAATAAATGCCAAAACGCCCGAAAGCTGTCTCGCGATCCGCTTTGCCGCCCATCACCTTAAGGCCGCGTTCGCGAAGCCACTGAACGGCCGCTTCCTCGTTCCCTTCGCACTCGGTCAGTGCCTTCTTGCAGTCCATCAGCGGCAATCCGGTGCTCTCCCGCAATGCCTTCACGGCGGCGGCTGTGATTTCAGCCATGATATTTCTCCTTGCTGGTTGTTCTTTCAGCTATTTGGATCCGACTTACCGGTGGTACGACACCTGCCGAGCCGGAAGAGTTCAATGAAGATCGACTACCGCTCGCATCGTCCGCCAGCGACGAATTTTGCCACTTGGCGAATCTACTGCGAGTAGAGCGAGTTACGCGTCAGCATCCGACTTGGCGTCAGCTTCGGCCTGCACACTCGCTGCGACTTTAACTTTTTCCGGCATGGCATCTTTGTTCTGCAACGCCACGTTGTTTTTCGCAGCAAAGATCGCATCGGCGATTTGCTTGGTAATCAACTCGATGGATCGGATGCCGTCGTCGTTACCGGGAATCGGCAAGTCGACCAAGTCCGGATCGCAATCCGTATCGATCAAGGCAACCGTCGTGATGCCGAGCTTGCGGGCTTCGCGAATCGCGTTACGTTCCTTCTTGGGGTCGATGATGATCAAGCACTCAGGCAAGCGGTTCATTGTTCGCAAGCCGTTCAAGTTGCGATACATCTTGCGATACTCGCGATTCAACGCCGATTGCATCTTCTTCGAGTAAGTCGAAAGCTCGTCGCTAGTCCGCAAACGCTCTAGTTCCTCCAGGCGGGCTAACCGATTTCGAATGGTGCGAAAGTTAGTCAAAGCACCACCGAGCCAACGCTCGTTTACAAACGGCATCCCGCAACGGAGCGCTTCGCGCTCGATCGTGCCGCTGGCCTGCCGCTTGGTGCCGACAAACAAGATCAAACTGCCACCTGCGGCGACGTCGCCGAGATATTTCTTGGCTCGTAGCAACCCGCGAACGGTCTCGCGGATATCGATGATGTGAATCAGATTCTTACGGGCGTAGATATACGCCGCCATCTTCGGGTTCCAGCGGCTGGCACGATGGCCGAAATGCACGCCAGCTTCAACAAGTTCCGTAACAAGAGTATTCGACACAGACAAACTCCCTAACTTCTTTGACCAACGAGCGATGACGAGCTAAACTCGCCACAGGTCGAACCTTCACTCATTCAGCCGAGGGGCATAAAAGGTTCCCCGCCAGTCACAAATCGTGCTACATGCCCAGTTTGCGGCGAGGATGCAAGCGTCTGAATTTATCAGCCTGCCGAAACCCGGTCAATCGGGAGTAACGTGTGGTCTGCCAGCCGTTCCTCATCGCACTCGAGATCTACCGCGTGTTTCCGCTCGTGCTAGCAGCCCACTCGCCTGAGCGATACATGCAATCGCTCAGCGCCATCAGGCCTCGGAGCGTTCAACACAAATGTCCGTGATGGCAATAAGTTGCCACCGCCGTGAGCGATCAGGGTCTCCTCCTGGATCGATGCGGATCTTGACGTTAACGATGCCCAGTCGAGGAGGCTCACTCAGTACTCGATACCGCCACGACCTGGTTGCCGCGCTTTGTGGACGTCACGCATCCGGCTAGTTATCCTTGTTGCTGCCTGACGCAGATCTTGCTTAGTCGGTTCGATGTCGCTTCAGGCTCATTGGATTGGATAAGGACGCTGGCGTGAATCAAACGACTGTTCGGGCAACACGACTCGTAGGCACTTTACTGATAGTTTGGTTGCTCTCGCCCGCCACCGAGAGTAGTTCAGCGGCCGACTCGTTGAAGGTCGGTATCGAGACACGCACGCCGTGGACTTTGTCGCGGATCGTCGGATCGCCCGAGCCGCCGCTGCCGTTTGTTACGGAACGCGTCTTCCCGGCCATCAAATTCAATAACTGTCTCGATATCACCAGTGCGCCGGGGAGCGATCGTCTGTTCGTGGTCGAACAATCGGGCAACGTCTTCTCGTTTCCCAATAAGCCGGACGTGCAATCGGCCGATCTGGTCGCGGACTTTGCCACGGAGAT
>CAUJKL010000296.1 GCA_963204995.1 Planctomycetota bacterium
AGAAAGTCTTTGTGCTTCCGGATGAGGTCGTCCAGCGTTCCGGCCTTTGGCGCGCGTAGTGGCGTTCCTCCGTAAGTCGATGGCATCCAACGCACACCTGGCAGTTCCGCAGACTCCGCGCTTGTCAGCACTTTGGCATCACCGACCGCCATGTCAACGCCCCAGCCTAGGTGCGTGATTGAGCGAGCGGCCTTCGTCAGTTGCTCGACTTGTTCTCGACATGATGCGTTTGGCAGCGCATAGACGAAGTGTACTGCTTCCGATTCCAACAATGTCGGCCAAACGACCTTTTCCGCACGCTTAACCTGCTTGTTTGCATCTCCTCGCTTCCATGCAGGAACGAGGAGATCGGCCGTATTGTCTGGTACAAAAAACTGACAACGGGCGTCTGAAGCGTGGCCCACAGGCGCAATGATCTGCGGTGCCGCCAATCCTTCCAACCATGAGATGGCTGCCGCTGCACTCTCTAACTCAACCCGTTCGTTCCACCGACCCGCGCTGGCTGCGACTAAGGCTTGCATCAGACGTAGTGGTGACGGTGGCCATTCCGGACTCCCGTCCTCGCTGCGACCGTGGGCGTATGGCTGTAGGAATCGGACGCTTATGCAAAGGAAGGAGTTCATCAACCTGTCTCCGATTCATTAGATTCTTGTGCGGCCTTTTTACTGCCGCGTTTTGCATTCCCCTTCCCCTTAGCCTTGCCCGTCTCATCAGCGTTAACATCGCGTTTGGCCCGTTCCTTCTCGAACGGTACGGTGCGGCTCTCACCAACGCCGAATTCGGTTGCTGCGGCGGTAGCGAACTCAATCGCTGTCTCGTGGTCAACGCTGCACGGCTTACGCTTTCCATCTGGATATACTTCGACAAACTCGCGAGGCAAGTCTGGATTGAGCACCAACGTGCAACCCTGACGGAGATAGCTTTCCGTGGGTGCCGTGAATGCGACAAGCGAAAGGCCGAAAATGTAGCGACGCAGTGCGAGCGTCTTGTCCGCGTCTTTGCCCGCGTGTAGATGCCGCAGCGCAGCCAATCCGAGCGTGGCGTCCCGACGAATGCCGCCGTCAGCAATGACACCACCGTGCGTACCGGAAGCGAGCGCGTTGACAAACCCACGCTTCGACAGCGGGTTCTTTGGGTCGCCCTCTGCCTTTTGTTTATCTTCTTCGCTAAATATGTCCAACAGCGAATAGTCAAGCGGTGCCGCATACACCGCCGAGCGAGTCAACTCACGAACATTGAATGCCCGAATCGATGATGCGATCAGTCGAGGACGCTTGTCTTGGTTCCCTTTCTGTCCGCGCGAGTTCCAAACGCCAAACACCAATGACGTTGGTGCGAGTTTCGCTAGGGGTTCCACGTCTCCCCGGACGGACGACACAAAAACAGCCTCGATTTCGTCTTGAAGTGTGGAGCAGCGAACGAGTGCGTCACCCGCTCGATGTCCCACCTCGAGAATATTCACATCATTGTCGCCCGCCTTGATGACAATTTGGGGTACAAGGTGCTGGTACTTTTCGCGCATGAACAATGGCTCAATGCGGTTGGCCTGCGATCCGACGCTGTCGATAAGGCAGACGTTTTTGCCTTCCTTCTCGTCGCCGAAGGCGTTGATGTTGTACCCTCCGGGGAATCCGTCGCCAGCAGCGAACGTTGCGGGGAATAACACTCCGTCCGCTCCTTCGACAGGCATGAGTTGCTCGCGGATTACAAGCGCAGCGGGACCATCGTACGAGAGATAGTTGTCGAACTGTGTTAGCTTTGGCATTGGTTAAACTCCTTGAGGATCTTGGGAAAGACGAATGGCAGTGCGGAAGGCTTTGTGTTTCTTCTGCCCGGTCCGGAACCAGTTCTCGAAGCGAAAGGTAAGCATGCCGGGAGATTGGAGAAAGCCGCTCGACGTCGGCAGCAGCAGATTAGACTTCAATGGCGCACTCCAGGTGCAATAGTCATACACTCGTGTCTGCGATGTTGCCCTCGGGCGCGCCACTTGGAGTCCTACTAGGCAAAGGAACTCAACGGCAGGATGAGCGATGCTCGTCATCCCCAGGTCATTGGCCGAAAAGCCGACGTCGCGTGAATGGGCGTTCGGAGTTCGACGGGAGTCGAAATAGTACGGTTCCTTTTTCTTGCTCGGGTCATCGGGCGTTGTAACCACCATGCCGATGTCAAAAAGTCCTGGCGTGCAAAACTCCGGCGATCGCATGGCGTGCCGCATCGCCTCGGCAATCCCGACGCTCTCCATCGTGCCTGCCCATACCTTTAAGTCCCTGGCACCGGTCATGTCGGTTTCCCACCAGTCAATCGAAAGCGGCCGGAAGGGTTCCCCAACGATCAATGGCGATGAGTACGGATCTGATGGCCGAACAGGAATTAGAACCGCCGAAGCGATTGACTCGATAAGATGCTTCAGCGATCCATCGGTGACGATCAGAAACTTTTGTGCGTCGACTTCAAACCAGCCTTCCGCACCGGGCCAGAGCCGGTCGGCCAGTTCCAATAGACCGCAGCAGGCAAAGTACTGGCCTGGGTTTGTCACGTCGACGTTGACGGTGATATTGGGTTCCGGGTATTTCATGTTGTGCGCTCCGCTTCGGCTGCGCTGGCGGCCCAGTCGGCGGCACGCAGCAAGGATTCGAGATATGCCAGCCCCCAGCGGCCGTACCTGCGTTGCAGGCGAGCGAAACGGCGCGGCGTCTCGATCGCCAACGACTTGGCGTCTGAGAATGAACGTTCCGGATCGAAAGTTTTCTCGAGCTTGAAATGCGGTCTTGCTCGACCGTGATGCGCCGCGATCAGGTGCAGCACTAGATCCTGCATTGGTTCGCTGAGCCTCTTGAAATCGGCGTCGACCTGCGAGTCCAGCACCGAAGCAAACTCGTGGCGGAACGGTTCAGGCAGCCGTGCCGCTGACCTGCCGCCCGACTTCGCCAACACAGTGTCCGGATAATCGCGGTTCCCAAGTGTGAGTTGAAACCGTTCTCTGCGTTTACCGTTGTCGTGCAGGCGGGCGGCGACGATAACGGCCTCGGCGATCTCTTCCGGCAGCGAAAGTTTCCGAACGATTCGCTGAGCATGGTCTTCCACGTCCGCGACGTGTCGGTCTAATTCGATCTGCTTGTTCGCCGTACGACCACCTTCACGAGGCGAGTCGCACCAGTGCCAAAGCTCTTCGCGTTGTTCCTCCTCATCGCTATCACCCTCCTTGCCACCGAATTCGATCGTGCGGATGATGCGCAAGTGGCGAGGGATTTCTCCATCGTCCCCAACTCGTTGTCGTCGCAATCGGCCACGAGTGTCAATGACATCGTCCACAACGTCACGGGCTGGTTGATCGCAGTTGCCGTCAAGCAATCCCTGGGACGTTAACCCGCCAACGAACAACGGTAGCAGCACAGTGCAAGACTCAATCTGCTTAATCAACGGCTTCTTGGCCGGCGCTTTGGTTGCACGCGAATCAGCGAGTTGCGCGAGCGTTCGAACACTGACTTCGCCGCGTGCATCGATTCGCCACACCGGTGCTTGTGGGTGCCTAGCGGCGATTCTCTGAAGCTCGTCAAACACCCGCTCACTGTTGTCTCGCAATAACTCATGAGGCAGCAGCGGATAATCGTCGAGCAATTCCAATGGTGGATACCGCTCCAGCAATTCACCCGTGATGCGTGAGACTTCTTCGCGCCACGCGACATGCGTCTCTGGCGGCTGCCATTCGGCAATGCCATGCAGATAGGGTTCGACCGGTGGCCGTCCAGGCATTGGCTGCGTGATGGTTGTCAGCGCCCAGGCGTCGAACAGGATGTCGGTTGCGATTGGGATCAATGGCTGGGGCGTGAAAGCTCCTTCGCGTTGTTCCTCCGTCAGTGAGGCCATGATTTCACCCAGTCTCTTAGGACTAGCGTCTCCGTCTAGTTTCTGCAGGAGTTGCAGCGTTGCGTCTCGTGCCGAAGCAAGTGCATGTTTCTCATCGAAGCTGGACGGATGCACGACATCGACACACGTGTCGGTACGCAAGCCGTATCGGTTCACGCGCCCGAATCGCTGAGCCATGCTTTCGAACGTGGACAGGTCGCAAACTAGATGATCTGCGGAGATGTCGATGCCTACTTCGCCGGCCGAAGTGCAGACAAGGTAGACAGTGTCTCCAGACCGTGCTTCTTTTGCAAACCGCCCGAACTCCGGATTGTCAATGAATTCGTCGCGCTCCTTGCCGCGCATGGTGCCTGTGAGCGTCAACACCGGCCGTTTTGTTTTCTCCAACTCCTTTCGAATGATCGCGACGGCGTTGACTGTCCGTGCAAACACAAGTACGGCGGCTTGCAGGTCCTCGTAAGGTGCTGCTATTTTCGCGATTTCTGCAGGAACGGCGTTCTCGTTGTCGACCGTGATTAGGGAAAGACGCTTTACAGCCTTCATTCGCCGCCAAACGGTGTGAATGGATGGTTCATTGTCCATGGGTTCCGGCAATACGTCCGGCGGATTTCTTTCTTCTTCGGTTAGTCCGCACGGGCGGCAGCCTTCCGTTTCCTCGGGCGCGGTCTTATTGCCGCGCGTTGTGGCGCTCAACTCCATCACGTGCATTGGGACAAAGTCATTACTGCGACTTTGTTCTTTGCGAATTGTATCGATCAGCTTCTGAAATGCCGGCTCAAGGTGAGCTTCGTCGTGAACGATCAACGCATCTTGGCCAAGAAATCCGGCGTGAAGCGGCCGTGCCT
>CAUJKL010000297.1 GCA_963204995.1 Planctomycetota bacterium
TTCAAGCGGATGCATCCACTCGACGGTCAGCGTGCCTGCGACGGCCTCCAAGTCCACCGTTACCTCCCCGCCCTCGGGCAGGTAAACCAGATACTCCTTGCCGGGGTTTGCCAAGCAATACTTGGTCGAGGCGATATCTAAGACGGGCGTCATCTGCGCCAAGTCCATTCTCTCGGCCATCCGACGCGTTGCACCCAAGGCCTGACGCACCGAGTCCCATTGATTGGGTTGCCCTTTGCCGAGCAGCTGATGTTGGTAAGGGTCCATAAAAATGGGATTGTGACCGCGCAGAAAGCTCTGCCAGACCCATTTCGAGTTGCCCCAAATGCCGCCGAGATGATCGGTGTCGGCAAGCACGACCTTGTCGCCCAGCGCGGGAGGCGGATTGGTTTGATAGTTGAACTTTCCCGCAACGGAATTGGGCGAAATCCAATCCGCCGGACTGTTGAACAGGTCCGCGTTCTTGCCGTGCTGCTTCGGGTCGCCGGAGAAAGGAAACGTCATGCCGACCGGATGCGATTTTCCCCGAGACTTCTCGCAGTCCTTGACGAAGCGGATGAAGTGGTATTGCCATTCGATGGAGTAGGCACCGCTCTCGTTGCAGATTTCGTAGAGCACGTTGTCCAGGTCGCCCACGGTGGCAATGACTTTGCGCACGTAGTCTTCTTGAAACTTGAGCGCGGCGGGGTGTCGCAGCGTGTTGATTTCGACGCCGCGCCCGTCGCCGTCAGTGGCTTGCCCCGAAAGCTGACGGCTCCGTGTTGCTCGCGTGTTGATTTCGATGCGCCCGTCGCCGCTGGTGTCACCGTCTGTGTCGATGTCGAGGCCGTTGACGTTGTTGTCTGCATGAAAGGGATGATTCTTCCAGCCGTTGGCGATGTGCTGAAGTTCCCAACCCTCAAACAACATCACGGAGACGTAGATACCCCGCTCACCCGCCGCCTGAACACGGGCGCGCAGACGATTGAAATAATCTGGATTGAACTGGGAGAGGTCGAACTTGGGTAGCCCGTCCAGCGCGTGGCCGGGACCGGTGCGCGGCCACGGATGCAGGGCGATGATATTCTCAGCACCGGGCTGGACATACTGCGGAAAGGGCCGGGTGTCGAACGCGACCCCTTCCCACCGCCAGAGACGGAAGAAGTTGTGGTGATGACGCTCCAGGAAATCCAGGTAGGCATCAAAATCGAAGGGCTTGGGCGGGTTGTCCGTCCCGAAGTCCACTAGGTTATTCCACGTGTGCGAACCGGTGAGGTAGATTGCCTTGCCGCTGCCGTCGGTGAAGTAACGCGGGTTGGTGGGATGGACGCGGAGCGGCTGTGAAAAAATCGTGGGATAGGCTTCCAGCCTGTCATTTTCCCCGTATTTCTGACAGGCTAGAAGCCTATCCCACTCAATAAAATCACAGCCTCGGAGCGGCCCGCTGGCGTTCTTCGCCGCAGTGCCAGGCCGAAAAGTGCTTCGAAACGTGCGGTGCTCGACGCCTGGGATCGCTTCCTTGGGCGGGTTCACCCAGGCCTCGCCGGGCGGCTGCTCGTTCAGCGGCTTGACCTTGAGATTCCTGAAATAGACTACGCTCTTCTCATCATGAGCCTGAAGGGCGAAAGTGCCGTGAGAGAGTCGACGTTCAGACCACCACGGCGGATTGCGCGAGACGAAGTCCTCCGGCTCGGTCCAGTCCACCACACGCTTGTCGTTGATCTTGATCTGGACATGCTTCCCTTCCACACGGATCCAGAGGGTGAACCATTCGTCATCTTTGGCCACCGGCTCCGCAACATCTGCCACAGCATATAGGCTGCCCGTCTTGCGAGGATCCTTGTAGGTGTTGTTGATCTGGACCTCGAAACCCTTTTGAGGCCAGTTCTTTTCCACGAACTCGGTGTGGAAGTAGATGCCGCTGTTGGCGCCCGGCTCCACCTTCACCTCGGCCTGGAACTCGAAGTTGGTGAACGATGCGTCGCCGTCTGGGCCGACGAAGAACAGATGGCACTTGGGATGGGGGGCCTGTTCCTTAACGGAATCGCCGATCGCCCGCGCCACCATCATGCCGTCACGGACAGTAAAGGAATCAGGATTCTCGCTGGTTTTCCAGCCCTCGAGCGTCTGGCCATCGAAGAGCAGCCGCCAACCTGCTTGCTTCTCCGCAACGGTCAGGGTGTTCGGCGGCTGGGCTTGGTCCGCAGCGTTGCTTTTCTCGCTTCCAGTCGGCAGCGCGACGGCCAGTGTGAGGAACGCGATGAGAGCTACAGTCGATCGTTTCATGGTTGTCCCTATTTTTGGTTGAGGCTGACGCTCAGTTCCGCCGCATACAACTCGTGCATGCCGCAAAGCGACAAGACGGCAGAGTTCAGGACCAGTGTCGCAATGCGTTGGCGAGTCATCTGCGTTTTCCTTTCACTTAACGGAGTGGCGGCGCGGGGCCGATCGCAGCCGTGTCGCGTGTTGATTGGTCTCGGATGCGTCATACCTGTTCTGGGACCACAAACGGTTCTCGGTAGGTACGTCGTAAGAGTTGATTCGCCCGTCCAACCACGTCAGATCCGCCCACGAACTCTTCGCGGTCTGCATCCATTTCTAGCCACGGGCCGAGGACCATTTGCGACTTTGAGAAGTCGACGCCGTTGATGGCCAGATGCTCTTGAAAGCGGCCGAACGTCTCCACGGCTTCGCTACCTCGGTCTTTGATCGCCTCGCGGACTTCATCCGTCGAATGCGAAGTGCCGGCACGATAGGAGGCGTTGGCCATGTGGACCAGCGCGGTCGACAGGTGACCTTCGAGAATGTCGGCTCGCAGTTCGCTCACGTTGCGGCTGCGCACAGCCGAGATGAAGTTGAACAAGTGGCCCTTGTGAGCGGTAAAACCACCCGTGTCGCCAGGCTCACCAGACGGTTTTGGCAAACGCGACTCGCCGCGCTCGCACTTCACTTTCGAGCCGATTGTTTTCGGGCCCTTTTCTGAAGGCAAGTTGCGGAGCTCGAAGATGACCAGCGGTCCTGGATCGTATTGGAACAGCGCCAACTGGGAATTGGGTGTCTGGCCGTCATCGTCGAACGTGAATCGTCCGCCCAGACTCAGTACGCGGCGCGGCAGTGTGTTTTGGCCGAGTGCCAAGCGAACCTCGGTCAGCGGGTAGATTCCGTTGTTGCCCATTTCGCCGGTGCCGGTCGACCAGTCCCAGTGCCAATCGTAGTGCAGGTTCTTCCGCATCAACGGCCCCAGCGGCGCGGGGCCGGTCCACAGGTCATAGTTCACCGCGGCGGGAACCGGTTGCGGCTCGGCGACTTTGCCGATGCTTTCGCGCATCCGGTTCAACGACGACCACACGACTTGGATCTTGCCAAGCTTTTCGACTTCGAGCCGCATCTCGCCGGTGTGCTGACCGTGATTGTGATTGCCGTACTGGACGATGCGGTTGTACTTGCGCGCCGCCTCGACCATCTTGCGGCCTTCCCACAGATTGTGCGAGATAGGCTTCTCGACGTACACATCTTTCCCGGCCTGGCAGGCCCAAATCGTGATCAGCGCGTGCCAATGATCCGGCGTCGCGGTCGTGATGGCGTCGATGTTCTTGTCTTCGAGCAGTTTGCGGACGTCGGTGTAGCCAACAAGTTTCTCGCCGCGACCGGCGGCCTGTTTCAGTTCGCGATCCAACACGTTCTGGTCGACATCACAAACGGCGACCACTCGCACACCAGGCAGTTCACGGAGCATACGCAGATGAAGTCCTCCCTGTCCGCGAAATCCGACGACCGCGACGCGAATGTCGTCGTTCGCTCCCAGCACGCGGGAATAAGGCGCGACGGATACCGTTGTGCCGGTCGCTACGGTCGCGGCCAACATCGAGTTCTTCAGGAATCGACGACGTGTGATCATGTTCATTTTCCTTTTAGCAGACTCTGAGTTATCGTTGCTTCACCATTCTCAGTCGAACTTGTCGTACACCTTCATCATTCGCCTCGTGTCTGTTTAATCAGCTCCGCGATCGAAACCGGTGCGCCACCTTGCGCCTGCGACTCGTCGGCGGCACTCATGAAGGCATAGATCTCGATCGTCTCTTCGGAAGGAACGGGCGGGTTGCCGGTTTGGAAGAACTTGACGATCTGCTGCAGCAGCGGAGCGTAGCCAGACGATTTGGCGGTAACCATTTTGTTCTTGCCATAAATGATCGTCGTGAAGTCCGTCTTGCCGCCCCGCAGATCCCGAAACGTGCCGATTCGGCCTCCTTTCCAGACGCCGATGACGAGATCGACGCCATCCGTCTTCGTACGCTGAAGGGTTTCACAGCCCGGCCCCATGACCGTGAACAACGGCTCGACGGCATGGATGCCATACAAGTACAGGGATGGGTGTTGTTCCGCCCAGGAGCTGGAACCGAACACATCGCAGGAGACGATTTGCCCTAGCTCTTCGTTGTCTCGAGCACCGGCAACTCCCTCGCCGTACCGGGCTGCGGAGCTGGACCAACACGGCACGTTGTTTTCTTTGGCCAGCCGAAAGAGTTCGATTACGTCCGCTAGATCGTCGGCCACTGGCTTGTCGACCCACAGCGGCTTGCCCGCAGCGATCACGATCTTCGCCTGTTCCAAGTGCGGTCGGCCGTCCACGCTTTCCAGCATCACGCCATCGACCTTCTGGCACAGATCCTCAATGCTGTCGACAATCTCCAAGCCAAACTGCTCTTTCAGTTGCTGCGTGTATTTATCCACGCGGTTGGCCGAGGCCGGGAAGTCCGGTGAACCGCCGGGAAATCCGGCCACCACGCGACAACCGGTTTTGTTTTTGGGATCGTTCAAGTAGCTGGTGAAGGCAATCACGTGGGACGTGTCCAGCCCGATCATGCCCAGGCGGATCACGTTCGCTTCCTCT
>CAUJKL010000298.1 GCA_963204995.1 Planctomycetota bacterium
CGCTAGGTCGAAGCCGGCGTCCGGTACGTCGTAGTCTCGACAGGCAACGTGTGGGACCAGCACGGGATCCTGCAGAGCGGCCACGAAGCCAACGCGTTGGCAACCGATCGGCCCATTGCAGCCCTGTTGACTGACCTGAAAGCGCGCGGCATGCTCGACGACACACTTGTCGTCTGGGGAGGCGAATTCGGCCGCACTCCGATCGCCCAAGGAACCAATGGCCGCGATCACAACCCGCAAGGGTTCACGACTTGGCTGGCGGGCGGTGGCGTAAAAGGCGGCCGCGCCTACGGTAATACGGATGACTACGGCTACTACGCCGTTGAAAACCGCGTCCACATGCACGACCTGCACGCCACCATGCTGCACCTGCTCGGGCTGGATCACCTGCGACTCACGTACAAGTACGCAGGTCGCGATTTTAGATTGACGGACGTCTACGGCGAAGTTGTCCATGATCTGTTGGCGTGACGCATTGACACAGCCCGATGTGCGTTCCGCGCGACGGGGATGACCGCCAATTCTTTCGACCGTGCCTACGTTGACAACGGCCACGCAAGTTCAGTACACTCCCTCACTTAACAGATTGCCGTAACTTGACGAACTGAACAGAAAATCGTCGTCATCTCCTACTCGATGACGACTTGCCAATGGATTGATCAGGAGCATGAACTGGCTCCGAAAAATCTTCAATCGGCACGACCAGCAGGTTTCCCGGCCGTGCCTCCCAAGGGCTGAATCGTTCGGACTCAGCCTCTCGTGTCGCGCGCGTGGGGTAGATTCGCGACCAGCGAATCGGCATTCGGAATCAACTAACTAAAGCAAACACTCTAAATTCGAAACACGGAGATCGAACCTGGTGGATACCACATTGATTGTCTGGATACTCGCCTTTAGCGCTTCGATTGCGGCGCTGGTCCAAGCCTTCTTGTTCTACAAAACGATGATGGCCGCCGATGAAGGCAACGCACGTATGGTCGAAATCGCGGGCTATGTTCGCGAAGGCGCGAATGCATACTTGCGACAACAGTACAAAGTTGTCGGCGCGTTTTTTGTTGTCATCGTCATTCTGCTCTCGGTCGCCGCGTTTGTCTTAAAGGTGCAAAGCGAATTCGTCCCGTTCGCGTTTCTTACGGGCGGCTTCTTCTCCGGCTTGGCGGGCTGGTTTGGGATGAAGACCGCCACTTGGGCAAGCAGCCGAACCGCGGCCGGTGCTCAGAAGTCGTTGAACCAAGGTTTGCAAGTCGCCTTCCGTTCGGGAGCCGTCATGGGCCTGACCGTCGTTGGTCTCGGCCTGATCGACATCACGCTATGGTTCGGATTCCTGTATTACGTCTGGCCCAATGTGCTCGGCTATGAAGCCCTCTCGCTGATGGACATTACAGTCACGATGCTCTGCTTCGGCATGGGAGCGAGTTCTCAAGCTCTGTTCGCTCGCGTCGGCGGCGGTATTTTCACGAAAGCGGCGGACGTGGGAGCTGACTTGGTCGGTAAGGTCGAGCAAGGTATCCCGGAAGACGACCCGCGTAACCCCGCCACGATTGCCGACAATGTTGGCGACAACGTGGGCGACGTCGCAGGCATGGGAGCCGACTTGTACGAATCCTATTGCGGTTCGATCTTGGCGACCGCCGCTCTCGGCGTGGCAGCATTTGCATCGGGCAGCTTAGTAGCGACCGATCGAGCGGGTGTGCCATTGGCACCTGAAGCCGCGCAGTTGCAGGCGCTGCTGCTGCCGATGTCGATCGCCGCTGTGGGCATCTTCCTGTCGATTATCGGCATTTATTTGGTCCGCACGAATGACGACGCCACACAAAAGAACCTGCTCTCCGCACTGGCTCGTGGCATCGACGCATCCACGATCCTGGTAGTGGTTGCCGCAGCTGGCCTGTCCTGGTGGCTGATGCCACGCATCGAAGGGACGTTGATCTTCGGGATTCCGGGTGTGGCGTTCAGCATCGTTGTCGGTCTGGCCGCAGGCTGGCTGATTGGAAAGTGGACCGAATATGCGACCAGCGACGAGTACAAGCCCACAAAGAACTTGGCCGAGCAAGCCCTGACGGGCCCCGCGACCATTATTATCGGCGGCATCGCCGACGGGATGATGAGCGTGTGGGTGCCCGTGATCGTCGTCTGTGCCGCGACACTGCTGGCATTTGGTTGTGCGGCGGGCTGGAACTTTGACGACGTCAGCTATTTTGCCGTTGGTCTGTACGGAGTCGGTATTGCTGCGGTGGGTATGTTGAGTACGCTCGGCATCACGCTTGCCACGGACGCTTATGGACCGATCGCCGACAACGCTGGCGGCAACGCGGAAATGGCACATCTCGATCCGGTTGTTCGACAGCGCACTGACGCACTCGATTCGCTCGGCAATACGACCGCCGCGACTGGCAAGGGATTCGCGATCGGTTCGGCGGCACTGACGGCACTCGCTCTGTTAGCCGCGTATATCGAAGAAGTTCGCGTGGGCTTTGAGCGATGGGGCGACGAGATTGTCGCCACTCAATCGGACGACGGCATCTATAAAGTCTCGGGAGGCTTCGTCATCGAGAAGCACGGCGACCATGCTTACTATTATCTCGCGATGCCCAACGACCGTCGTCATCCGGATATCAGAACGGAATGGTCTGCGCTCACCCCCGATCAATTGCCTGCGAAGGTCGACGATAGCCTGTTCGATCACAGCACGCATGGCGAGTTGAAGTTCAAGACCGGTGCCAATTTGGTCAATATCCATACCGCAACTCTGCCGGACTTCACGACCTATTACGATGCATCGTTGATGAATCCCAAGGTACTGGTCGGCGTATTCCTCGGTGCGATGGCAACCTTCGTCTTCTGTGCGATGACGATGAAGGCCGTGGGCCGTGCGGCAAAGGGCATGGTCGAAGAAGTCCGCCGCCAATTCCGGGAGAAGCCAGGGATTATGGAGGGAACCGATATGCCAGATTATGCAGCTCCCGTTGCCATCAGTACGAAGGCCGCTCAACGAGAAATGATCGTCCCCTCGCTGCTCGGACTGGTCATGCCGGTTGTCGTGGGACTCTTGCTGGGCGTCGGTGGTGTGTTGGGATTGTTGGTAGGAACGCTGACATGCGGCTTCTGCGTGGCGATCTTTATGGCCAACGCAGGCGGCTCGTGGGACAACGCCAAGAAATACATTGAAGCCGGCCATCACGGCGGCAAAGGCTCGGTAGCTCACAAAGCCGGAGTCGTCGGCGACACCGTGGGTGACCCCTTCAAGGATACCAGCGGCCCGAGCCTGAACATCCTCATCAAGCTGATGAGTATGGTCAGCGTGGTCGTGGCAGGCCTCGTGGTTCGCTACAGCCTCATGGCGTTGGGAATCTTTTAAGCGACGGCCACTCGGAAACGTTCGCGATAGAGCCTCGTGCATAGCGAGGCTCTATCTTTTTCTTGCGTTCAAATGGAGGGCTACGGTTGCTTCGTAGTTTCGGCTCGCACTGCTGTCACTCCCGCCGTGACTTTCCCAGGTGTTTTGATGTTGTCACACTTTGCGATTGGAATAGAATCTTAAGTGTCTAGTCAGACACTCGCTATTCTTGCGAGCAATTCGAAGCTCTTCGAGGGAGGGAGACACGCCATGCCCCAAGAATTCCGGCGTAACTGGTTCCGCAAAGTTGCGGATGTAATTCGTTCTCGGCACTACACCTGGCTCGGGCAAGGTCTCGGCGGTGCGCCGGTTGATGAAGCCATGGTGACGCTGACCGCCGATGTCATGCATGTTTGCAAACGACAGGGCATCGACATAAATTGGTTGATTGAGCAAAGCAAGGCGAAGTTCGAGCAAGAAGAAAAAGCGTTGGCTCATAGCGAAGCGACTGGCCGCACTGCGGCCTAGTTGGACAGCGCCACTTTTCACTGAAAGGTCATGATTTGCTGTTTCGATCAGCCGTTTGGGTTCTCGTCCGATTCTGCGTAGAGGTTGTGAAAAAATCGTGGGATAGGCTTCCAGCCTGTCATTTTCCCCGTATTTCTGACAGGCTGGAAGCCTATCCCACCCAATAAAATCACAGCCTCGTAGGAACCGGGGCTAGCTCCCAAACGGCTGATAAAAAGCGTGCCGAGAATCGCGTTCTGGCCGAGGCGACATCCGGCGGAACCGCAGGAAGTCGAAAACATGGGTGGTAGCGATGGCCCCGTTCGTGTGCTGATTGTGGAGGACAATCCGGCCGACGCTCTGATGATCAGAACATTTCTCGCCAAAAACCAGCGCGAGACGCTAACTTGCCATACGGTTGACATGCTGCAGACCGCGCTCGCCCACATCGCGAGCGAAGCCCCCGACGTCGTGTTGCTTGATTTGAGTCTTCCCGATAGCACAGGCATCACAGCCTGCGAGCGTATCCGCCTCCAATGTCCAACCGTTCCGATCGTGGTATTGACGGGCTTGGACGACGAGAACGTGGCGTTGGAAGCGTTGCAACGCGGCGCTCAAGACTATTTGGTCAAGGATCAGATCACTAGTGGCGCGCTAGTTCGCTCGCTGCGTTATGCCATCGAGCGTCAACGTGTCGAGACGGCGTTGCAACAAGCTCACGATCTGCTCGAGGAGCGAGTTGCGGAGCGCACGGAAGAACTCAGCCGTACCAACGAAGTGTTGAAGCAAGCGATTCGCGATCGTGAACGAGCCGAGGAATTCGCTCGGGCACGACATGAGGAACTTGCTCATTTATCGAGACTGAACACGCTGGGTGAAATGGCCTCGAGTCTTGCCCACGAACTAAACCAACCGCTCACGGCGATCGTCGCCTACACGCGCAGTTGCCTGCGCCGCATGAGTGACGACCGATGGGAAGACGAAGAAGTCCGCAACGAGATTGAACTGGAGATGCAAAAGGCCGCGGATCAAGCGAAGCGTGGAGCGGAGATCATTCAGCGACTGCGACGACTGGTCAGCAAACGCGATCCGGAACGCGTTGCGTTCAGGATGAATGAGTCCATTCGCGAAGTGACGGAACTGGTCGCTGCGGAGTTGCGAGCGAATCGCGTCGAGTTGTATTTGGAATTGGACGAATCGCTACCGACGGTTAGCGCAGATCGGGTACAGATTGAACAAGTGTTATTGAATCTTCTCCGCAACGGAATCGAAGCGATGGCGAACGCGGGCGGCAAACTTCGCGTCAGGAGTGCCCGCGACGTGCAAAACAACATCGAAGTCAAGGTCATCGATAGCGGAACGGGAGCGGATGCCAAGACGCTCGGCCATGTGTTCGATCCATTCTTCTCGACGAAAGGAGCAGGGCTGGGACTTGGACTATCGATCAGCCGCTCGATCATCGAATCCCATCACGGCAAGTTCTCCGTCGCTCCTAACCTTGATCGCGGATTGACCTTTCGCTTCACCTTGCCGATTCAAGCCGAACCCTCGGATGGCGAAGCATCGCGAGCCGGCGTCGTGACGGAGGAAGCGTGATGCCGAATGAGTCAACGGTCTTTATCGTAGACGACGACGCGTCCGTACGAGACGCGATCCGTTGCATGCTAGAAGCGACTGGATTTCGCGTCATGACGTTCCATTCGGGATTGGATTTCCTGGATCGATATGACCGTTCGCAACGAGGCTGCTTACTATTAGACGTGCAGATGCCAGAGATGGGCGGGATCGAACTGCAACGTCGATTGAGAGAAGAAGGCGTTCACTTGCCGATCATCATGCTCACCGCCCACGGCAACATCCCGCTGGCAGTCAACACCGTGCGGATGGGCGCGTTCGACTTCCTCGAAAAGCCGTTTGACGACGAGGCGTTGATCGCTCGCATCCAAGAGGCGATCGCGCAGCATGTGCAGTGTCACGTCAATCCGGTGGAGCGAGCATTGATCCGCAAACGGCTGGCGACCTTGTCCGATCGGGAACGCGAAGTGCTAGAGAAACTCGTCGCCGGCAAATGGGTCAAGATGATCGCGTCCGAACTTGGGACTAGCCCTAACACGGTGAAAAATCAGCGGACTCGGATCTTGGAGAAGATGGAAGCCGACTCGGTGCCCGATTTGGTTCGCATGGTGATGGTTTCGCAGATGAGCGGCGACTGATGCCCGCAAACGCGGCGGTTCGAGAACAAGAGACGGGCAGACGACCGTCAGATCGAGAATCTTCCGCACGCTCGTGATTCGTCACGGCTCGGAAACGTACCGGCCAACCGAGCCAACGTTGAGCCCCTGGTAATGCGTCGCGAGGCATTCCGTGACGGCTTGGTTCGCGTTGTCCGCGACGTAGCGGCGTTGAGGCAGCCTCATCGGTTCGTCTTGCTTGGGCGGCAGTTTCTTCCGCGCTTTGGCGACGAGTCGTTCTTTTGGCGTCAGGCCCTCATACGGATCACGCGGCTGAACCGGTTCGACTTGATACCAGCGTGTTTCGGGCGAACTCGCGCGTTCCCGGCGATCTGCTTCATCGGCCTCCAGCAGCATTTCACTAACGAATTCGTCGAACGCATCCGTCTGCGGGTTGCGTGCCGGCAGCTGAATCAGCAGCTCGAACGCCAGTCGTCCGAATTGAATCCGGTCACCTGCCTTGAATCGTTGCTCTCCCGCCAGCCGCTTCCCATTGATCAGCGTCCCACTTTGGCTGTGCAAATCGCGAACATACACGTCGTAGCCGTTGACGCGAATCTCGCAATGATAATCGCTAATCGCCCGGCCATAGCAACGCATGTTGCAATCCAAGGCCTGCCCGATCACAAAAGGCGATTTCCGAATCGGAACCGTCAATTGCCACTCGCCACGCTTCTTGATGGCCCCGTGCAGAACCTTCAGCTTGACACTCATGTTGCATCTCCCTCGGTGCGATCCGCTCGAACGAGCCCACAAGAACAGAACACGATCGCAGCTCACATTCCACTCTAAACCGAGAGGGAGGCCATCGGAACAACTAAGAAATTCCCAGGAACGCAGCGCGTGCGGAGCAGGAGCGAGCGAGCTACTTGTCTTGGCAAGGAGGCAGCGTCACCCACGTGAGCCAAAAGCCGTCCAGCGCTCGCATGGTGGCAATGAATTGTTGCATGTCGACGGGTTTTGTGATGTAACAATTCGCGTTCAGGCCATAAGCCGCCAGGATATCGTGTTCGTCCGCAGAAGTCGTCAAGACAATCACCGGCAGGCTGCTCAGGCGTTCATCCGCGCGGATTTCCTTCAGCACTTCCTGGCCGCTCATGCGCGGCAAGTTCAAGTCGAGTAAGATGACGTCCGGGCAAGGTGCGTCGACATACTCGCCTTCCTTTCGCAAGAACGCCATCGCCTCGACACCGTCTTCGACGTGGTGCAACGTGTTGTTGACCTTCCCTTGCCGCAACGCTTCTTTCGTAAGCAGCGCGTCGCTGGGACTGTCTTCGACGAGCAGGATCTCGACGGGGCGGCCAAGGTTCTTTCCGACGGGCATTAGATCTCTCCGGTTCGTGGAAGGGTAAAGAAAAACGTGCTTCCCTCACCAGGTTGCGATTCAACCCAGATCCGGCCGCCATGTCGCTCGACAACGCGCTTCGTGATCGCCAATCCAAGACCTGTGCCCGGATATTTGCTCCGCGTATGCAGCCGCTGAAAGATAACGAATATCCGATCGGCATACTGTTGCTCAAGGCCAATTCCGTTGTCACGGACGGCAAACCGCCAGCCATCTGAATCGTCTGCCGCCAAGATTTGAATTTGAGGCCTCTTCTCGCCGCGGAACTTAACCGCGTTACCAACAAGGTTTTGAAAGAGCTGCACCAACTGCTCACGATCGCCGTTGACAGTCGGCATGCGCTCAACGGACACTTCGGCCGCACTCTCCTCAATGGTGACCCGCAAATTGGATAGTGCCTCGTTCACCGCTTCGTTCACATCCACCAACTCAAACACCTTGCCTCGGGTCTCGACGCGGGCATAGTCGAGCAAACTGTTGATTAATGCCCTCATGCGCTTGGCACCTTCGGTCGCGTGCTCTAAGTACATTTGCACATCTTCGTCGGGATTGTCGCGAAGCTTTGCTTCGAGAAGTTGGCAATACCCGGCTACCGCCCGCAACGGCTCCTGGAGATCGTGTGATGCGACGTACGCAAACTGTTGTAGATCGGAGTTGCTTCGCTCCAACGCCTCCTTGGACTTGGAAAGCGCATCGACATAGCCTTGTAGCTGCCGATTGGCCTGGGCGAGCTCCTCCGCACTCTCTTCGAGCGCCGCAACGCGAGCCCTCGTTACGGCCTGGGCTTGCAGCTTCTGCGCGGTACGCAGATCCGTCTCCACAACGAACCACAGCGCGACGCTATAAGCCATCAGCCGCAACAAGTGCCAGCCCCACCACGGCAAATCCCACAACTGAGACTGTTCGAACATGATCGCAGCCGCTCCGAACAACGAGCAATGCAAACAGAACAGCAGGTCATCGATATTCTTCGTCCGCAGGTAGGTCCGCACCAGTCGGAACGCCGCCGCGAACAACAGAACTCCGCCGACAATATTCAACCCCTTCGCCCAGGAGGTGAATTGCTCGTTCGCCACCATTTCGGGGATCGCGTCTGGGACCAGCAACGACAATCCGCCGAGCACCAACGCACCACACATCACCGCCCACGGCCACCACCTTGCACGGTATTGCCAACGCGGGGGAAGCCACACCAACACGAACAGCAATCCACCGACTAAGGTTGCCGTGCTATGCAACCACACAAAGGTTTGGCCCACTTGCACCATCGCATGCAAGCCATCGAGAATCCCCATGCCGACCAAGGCCGCTGCGATCCAAATGTTATAAGTGGTTCCCGCGCGCAGTCGCTCCAACGACACGAGCATCCAGGCCACACCGAGCGCGATCATCCCGCCCGCCATTTCGACAGTCGCATGGAACGGTTCTTGCGGCCAATTCCAATCGCGGAGCCAAGTCCGTCCGGCGACCAGACAAAGCACGTGAATACAGAAGCTCATCGCCAAGATAAACCACAGCACCCGGCTCGGTCCGTGCCGTAATCGCTGGTCGGTGAGGTGGTTTTCCAATGTGCCGTTCATAGATTCCAATTAATTCGCCAAAAATCGGCGCCACGTGGGTAGTTCGAGTTCGCCATCACAGAATTCGTTTTGCGATCGTGAATCGGAATGTAGTTCCTTCGCCGACTTGGGATTCCATCCAAATCGTGCCGCCATGTCGTTCGACGATCCGCTTTGCAATTGCCAGTCCCAGTCCAGTTCCAGGATACTCGTCTCGAGTGTGAAGGCGTTGAAAAATGACGAAAATTCTGTCGGCGTAGCGTGCTGCGATACCAATGCCGTTGTCGCGGACGGAGAACAGCCAACGATTCGCTAAGAAGTCGCTTAAGGTCTCGTTCGCATCGATAAGAATCCGGCGCGTGCTTTCTAGGAAGTCCGC
>CAUJKL010000299.1 GCA_963204995.1 Planctomycetota bacterium
ATCTCGTGATGCCGCCGGTCAAGTCGCTGCCGCCGTCGCTGAGCAACCCCTGGGGTGTAATCCCCGTCTCGATCCTCAGCGTTTCAAGCTGTTGATAGACGATCTCCTGCGAAGACTTCTCTACGGGCAGCAAGGCGATCGGACGCATGTCGGTTAACTTCAGGCACTCGCCAACTGGCGGAAGTTTCGACAGGCGAATGCCAATGATTCCCAGAAAGCGATGCTTGCCTATCTGGATCGCATGGTCGAGCATATAGAACCAATCGTCGGCCGGCTCGATCGGTTCATGCAATCGGTAATATCCCAGTCGTAGCAACCACATTCGTCCCGAGGTCGGGTGTGGTACGTAGCCTTGCCTGGCCTGTTCGGGAAAAAAGAAATCCAGCGTTTTGATGGTCGCCAACAGCGACAAACTGCTACCAAGCACCGAACCGACTACATAATGGATAGTCGATACACTGAATGAATGACGTGAAAGATGCTCCAGCGAATCGATCGGCGGTCCCGGCGGGATGATCAACGCCGGCTGCGTCGCCGGTCGCATGCTCGCCGGTCGCTCGTTGATCGACGAACCTGGCGGAATCGCGATCGTCAAGCTGGACTGCGATTCACTTTTTTTTGAGGGCGTGGAGCTTGATCGATCAAAGCCGTTAATCGCTCGACCTCGGCTTTCATCCCAACCAATTCTTGGCCCGAGAACTCGGCCCTCGCCTTCCACTTGTCACGACTCTTGGAGACGTCCGAAACTCGCACTTTTACTCGGTTTAACTCGACCTTGGTTGCATGATACTTTTCCTTGACTTGCTTGCGGCTAATCAACAGCCATCGGGCCAATTGCTTGGGGCGGCTGCGATAAGCATCGAGCATCCCTTGCCGATCATCACGAACCATCTCTTCCGACAAATCCAAATTCGACATCAGTGGCCTCCGAGCCAACATTACAATTGCGCAAAATGACAGACAACTGCCATCCTACTCACCACCCTAATACCCGTGTCAATATCGAATTTTCAACTGGCCAGGGTTGCCCTTCTCGTACGATGTACGATTCGCATTACTAATCCGATCTCTCGAAGAGCATGCGGGGCGGATTGTGCCGGGCTAGTCTTACTCCTAGACTTTACCAACTCAACAGTTTCCACTGGAGTCTTCCTTGCTCACACTACGGGTTGCGAACCGTCGAGGCTGACAATGTTTCCGCACTTCTATGGAAAGTGACCGCCCGGGCAGATGGCCAAGAAACCTTCAATAAAACCGGCAACGCCGGCTGACAATACTGCAAAGTGTACGTTTTGTAATCGACGATTTCCGTTAGACCGAACGCAGTGTCCGCACTGTGCCCAACCACAACTGTTCCCGAACGTACGATTGGCCGAACAGAAGGGCGAGCGGAAAAAGTTGCACGATCGCTACCGGCAAGCACAAGACGATTGCCGAAAACGAGGTTGCGAAAAGAGTTTGGGAGAGTTTGAGAAAGCATGCCGCACCTCGGTCGCCGTGCTCAATTGCGCGACACAGAAGCTGTTTCGTGAGATTGCCAATGGAACGGATCTCTTCGAGACATACCATGACCTCGAACGTCTTCGGCTCCGATCGGAGCGGCCGGTGGGCCACGATTGGCAGAAGCTGCGCCCGCAAGCCGAGGTTGAGCTCCTGGGCAGTCACCAGCACCTGGACAAGCTGCACTACGCCGCGCTTTCACTCGATGGTGCTGGCCTTGATAGCTATGGCGGCTGCACGGTTGTGCTTCGTGACGAGATGATCAGCCATCGTGCTTCCTGTTTTGAAAGGAAATTCCGCATTGATCTACGAGAAAGTGCGAGATTTCACTGGAGTTTTGAGAAGTACCTGGCACGAGCGCCAAACACTCTGTGCCGCCAAAGTTGCGGAAAAACTTGACAAATCTGTGCCTGTAGGTAGTTTTCCGAGTATGTTGTTGACTGCTGGGTTCAGTCAAGGCGATGATGATTTCGTCGAAGTGCATGTCTTCGGCACGATAACTGCGGAAACATTTCAGAGTGTCTCAGTCGATGCCGCAAGCCACTCACGGCAAGAGAAGATTCTCTGGAAAGCCGTGAAAGAGAAGCTGGACAAGCGCGGTGTCGTCACGATCGATAGTTGAAGGCGAGAGCTTATGTACGCAGCCATTTCCCCACGAGATCACGTGGTAGGTCTGTTTCGAGACAAAGACGCGTGGGTGCAGATCCTAGATCGAACAGGCGTGCCAGCTTACACAGTCTCTGCTGAGCGGTATATCTCACGATATCCCGATACGTTGGTCGTCGATGTACGCGATGGTAGGCAAGCAACCGAAGTGCTTGCCGAACGGTCAACAAGGTCGATGTGCCTCGATATGACCTTGCTGCTCTTTGATCGCGACGTCAGCGTTCAGACGCGGCAGGAGCTGGCAATGGAACTAGACCTGCTTTTCCAAGACAACGACCATCGGAACTACGTCCTGGATATCGTTCTTTGTCGACCACTTTCGCCAAGTGCCGACGTCGATGGTGCGGTCAGTGCCGTGCAGCCCGCGAGTATCGTAGGGGGCGTTGTCGCGTCAATTCTCGATTGCCAAAACATCGTACGACTCGTCCAGCAATCATGGCTGCTGGTCACGAATACGCCGCTGGTTCAACAATCCGGTGCCGAACATGTGTACTCGTTGCTTTGCCGACATGGAGTCTTTCGTCGCCTCGCGTTGGAGGCAGCGAATACGGGGCAGTTGGATAAACTAAAGCCAACTCTCGCCACGCGGCCCACCCTGTGTGCAGAACTCGCCACGGCGCCCCGCATCATTCTTCTGCTTGTGAACGAGCTGAGAAAGCAACTTCCAGTTGGAAAGGCATCTGTCGATGACTGCCGAGCCGACTCTCAGGTTATCGACTCTGAATCGCAAGAAGTCGAGGCCGCGCCGCGCCAGCACGCTTCCGTACACGCTGCATACACCGCAACGCTGTCGCAAATTGCGAAGATCACTGATCTTTATGGCCAGATGAAAGATCCTCAGGCAGACGACATCTTGAGTGAATTGATCACTGAACAACGGAAATACTCTGGCGGTGAATTGAACCTCGTCAAATCGTTGTGCAACATCGCAACGCAAGTCGGTGCGCGCGGTCGGCCTGAGATTAGTCTCAACTGCCTCACGAAGGCGCTTGAGTTCCCAAATGGGATTGATTCGCAACTTTACCTTCAAATTGGTACCGAACTCCGCGATCTAGGCAAATTTGAGGAGGCGGTGACTTGCTATGAGCGTGCCACGCAACTCGACGATGGTTCCCTCGCAGATAGGTTACGTCTTGCGAAGATTCGGTTGCGCGTAGCAAGCGGCAACTACGAAGACGCGCTTTCCGATTATCTTGCGATTCCAGAGTTACAGCTCAGACCAAGTGAACTTGCCGGATTGGGGACGCTGTACCGGAAGATGGGACGACCCCGAGAAGCCCGCGAGGCATATCACAGCTGTCTTCAAAACGATAAGGAATTCCACTCTGCTTATGCCGGGCTCGCGGAATTGCGCAAGCAGACCGGCAAGCCGCACCAAGCCATCGCTGAATACAACTCGCTTATTCGTCGCTTCGATGGTTTGGATCTAGGGTCCAGCAAAATATACGACCTTGCGCGAAGTCATTTGTTCAGACTGACCGGGCAGTATGACAAGTCGGAACAGTTGCTTGGCGAACTGCTAATAACTGTTCCGGCGGATCGGGAAGTTCATCTCCAATTTGCGAAGCTATTGGCGCTTAGAGGGGATATCGATCGAGCAAGTGAATACTTTGATAAGGCGCAAGGGCCATCGCTAGCTGATCTCGGTCAATTGGTCTTTGCTGCCGCGACCAAGATGTTCGATTCCACCCAAGTGCGCAACCAACTTGCGAGAATCCGGACTTCAATCAAGCCGGAGGACAAAGGAATTGCAAATTGTTTAGAGGCGTACGAGATGATAACTAACTCTGATTATGAGCGAGCTCAGCAAGTAGTTCATCATCCTGCCTATGTTGACCACATGGTCACCGATTTTGCCAACGTCCTTCGATTTCACGCTTTGCGGAGGGCTTCCTCCAGTTTCGATTACAAATCGGACCACGCGTTGTGCCGAATCGCAAAGAGGTCAGGTCGCAGCCTACGCCGCGTCATGCACGCGATTGCCTGCGGCGATTATCAGGAAGCAGACAAACTCGAATCCGAGTTCCTGCTGCGTCTTGTCGCATAGTCGACCGAGCCCGTCGTAGCCAACGATACGTGGTTACAGAGTTCGATCGCCAAGCTCATAGGATCGAATCGGCCATCCACCGCTGTGCTCCGCTTACATCGAGCAAATAATTGGCAACAACCTCGCGCTCGACCCAGGGTGGCATCAACGGCTGGAATTTGCTCAATCTGTACGTTGGCAAGGCGTCGGCAATGGTGCGCCAGCGCTCGGTGTCTCCCCAGAATTCGGCGCTTCGCAACTGCTCACGGACGGCCATGAAGTGCGCGAGCGTGAGATTGGGGCCGCGCAACTTGAGCACAAAGTTGTCGGGTATGACCGTCCACTCGCCGTTCACCGCTGACACGGCATGGCGCAAGGTGGAATTGACACGGCCACCGGCAAAGGTCCACCAGCGTATCTCGCCATCGTCCTCCTCGATTCCGCCGCGTCGAGGTTCGAGAATCCCAGACATCTCGGCACGGCGCAACTCTAACAATCCGGCAGCTTCACGACCGAGGTATCCGTAAGAGTTGCCATTCGTGAGCACGTCCAAGATGGCTTGACACAGCGTATGGCCAAGGAACTGGGGGATGTATCCGCCCCAGGTTGGCTGCCGTCCTCTGGGGGCTGGTTCGACCACAATGCGACGCTCGTCGTGTTGCACGTGAAGCACGGCCCACGCACGGCCGCCCAGCAGAAAACAACTCACACCATCGACAAGCTGATCGACAAAGGCCTGACTCAAAGTTCCCAGGGATTGGGCGGATGCCGTCTGCACGGTGTAACTTTGCGGGGTGGAGAAGACGGCGAACAGTTCCATGAAGTTCCGCCGACCGAATCGTTTCTCAGCCTTCGGGCCGAGGAGGAGTCGGCCGCTGGCCAGGATCATGGACGTGTCCTCAATCATCCACTCGATGAGTCGATCGAACTCGGCGCGCTCGATGCCGCGAAAATCTGCAATCTGGCTGAGATGATTCCAAGCGGCTTCGACGGGAACTCCGTTACCGGCCAGAGCCATCGCGAGTATCTGGTGAATGAAGACGGGCCAACAGCGATCGTTGACTTCGACATTCTCGACCCAACCCGCTTTTGCAAGCTCGATCACTGCCAGCGATTGGAAGACTCCTTCATCCGTCTCGCAGAAGAATGTCGTGTTGGCCGCCTGTCCCGGCCTGCGCCCGGTGCGGCCCATTCGTTGTAGGAACGAGCTAACCGTGTCGGGTGCTTCTGATTGCAGAACCCGATCCAAGTCACCGACGTCGATCCCCAACTCCAATGTCGATGTGCAGACGATGCAAGCGTTCGAGCCGCGGTGAAAATTCTCCTCGGCGATCTCGCGTTCTTCCTTCGAGATCGCACTGTGGTGGACAAACACATCGATACCATTTCGACGCATCGATTCCGCCACCGTTTCGGTTGTCGAGCGGGACTGACAAAAGAACAAGCTCTTGTTCCCACTCGCGACTCGTGCGGCATCGCCCGCAAGTTGCATCGGATCGGGTCGATGTACGACGAGCAATTCGCGTCGGGCGGGTCGCTTGGGCGGATCAATCACCGTGCCCGGTCGCTGAGACGTTCCCTGAAGCCACTTCAGAATCGCCTCCGGATTTCCAACCGTGGCACTGAGTCCCACACGCTGAATGTCATGCCGCGACAAGCGGGCAATTCGCTCTAGCACGCTCATCAGATGCGCGCCGCGATCTTGCCCCGCGATAGCGTGAACCTCGTCAATGATGACGACTCGCAGATCATTGAAAAGCTTCGCCTCGTCGACGCGCAGCGAGACCAGCATGACCTCCAGCGATTCCGGCGTCGTCATCAACAGCTCGGCTGGGGTCTTCAGGAACTGTTGCCGGTCGTGATTGTTCGTATCACCATGCCAGACAAAGCGTCGTAGGCCAACCATCTCGGTATAAAGGTCAAGCCGCTCTGACTGATTGTTCAGCAAAGCCTTGATCGGCGCGAGGTAAATCGCTCCCACGCCATCCGGCTGATCGTCAACCATCTGGGACAGCATCGGAAACATGGATGCTTCTGTCTTGCCGCCCGCCGTGGGAGCCAAGACCACCGCGTTCATTCCGTCCAACAATGCCGCGCCGGCCAACTCCTGCACCTCTCGCAGACTCGACCAACCCAATCGAGCAACGATCGCTTGCTGCAGCCGAGGTGCGAAGCGGGCAAAGACACTCACCAGGCGTCCTCCTGCGGAACGAGCTCGTCATCATCCGCTCGATCGCCAGTCGCGAGCGTGCTCCCAGCAAGTGCTTGCTCCTCTTCGGGGCTTAAGGCATCTGGTGAAAACCCGTACTCTGCTGAAGGGTCGTAATCGTCGTGCTCTTCGACCAGGTCCATCTGCGTGACAAACTCGCGTAAGAACTGTCGGGGCACAACGCCGACATCGCCTTTGAAACCCGCCGTTACCTCCGCGACAAGTTTTTCGATAAACGTTGTGCTGACTCGGGATTCCAGTTTGGCTTGATCACGCGTGGGATAGAGTTCCCGCAATCGCAAGGCGACGGCTGTCAGGCGTTCGGCATCAAACGGGGTCAGCTCAAGTTGAGCCTGCCGCAAACTGGCAAAACGCCCTTGCTGCAAAAAGCGAATGCGATCGTGCAACGGTGTCAGGCCGGCCACCCCGTGGCGTGTGTCGAAGAACTCCGGCGTGCCCGTGAACAGCCACAGCAAACCTGGATACGAACCCGCCGCATCGGCGATTTGACGTATGCCATTCAACGATTTGTGTCGCGAGTCCTTTCGCATCCGCAGAATCGTTTCTGCCTCGTCGATCACGATCAGCAGCCCCTTGTAACCCGCCGCCTTGACGATTTCGAGGACGCCCCGCAGATAATCCAAGGCATCTCGGCTGCCAATATCGCCCTTGATTTGTGCCGCCTTCTTCGCGGACGCGGCGACGTTCCCGCTCCCGCACAGCCACGAGATCAGCGACCCCGCGTCGGCGACATCGCCGCGTTGCTTCAGGTTGAAAATCGTCTGGACCACACGGACAAAGTCCTGAGGTGCCTTGCCACCGGTAAGTGCAGAGAGATCTTCGTCCAGACGACGTGCAACTTTGTCGTCGAAATTCGCGGCCTCTTCATCCTCGCCCGCCGCGATCAATCTCTCTTCGACATGTCCGATCCACCGATCGAGGATGTCACCGAGTGCCCCGCGCGGGCAAGCAGCGGTTCCCAGTTCCGTCATCACCTTGCGGTACACGTCGTCGAAGCGATGGAAACGCAGATCACTGTCCGAGACGACCACGAAGCTAGTGGCAAATCCTCGTTCCTGCGCCTCGAGCACGGCCAGCCGTGCCATGAATGTCTTGCCGCACCCGTAACCTCCGCGCAGGAACTTGATGGTCCCTTCACCGTCTTTCGCCAAATCAAATTGGCGGTGGACTTCACCTCGCTGCTTTTCGATACCTACCGCAAAATTGTCGATACCGCGTTCGGGCACCAGTCCTTTTCGCAACGCCTCGAACACATGCTCGACGTCGCGCGGGGTGAGGGTGGTCATGTTGAAGTTCCTTCGCGAACGTAACGTTTTACACCGGCGACTACTTCGATGTGAGCATTAAACGGAACCTTGGCAGCGAGTTCATCGAAACGCATGGCGAAACGGCGGGCAGCACGGGGATTTCCGAGCATCGCCGCCGCTTCGCTTTCGGTAACCACGCCATGTTCGGCAAGGTGCAGGAACACTTGTCGCGCACCATCGTCTGGCAACTCTTCCGACCATTCGCGCCCCTTGGACGCGACAGGCTGGAGGCTGTTGGGCCGGTTGGATGTTCTGGCAGCCGTCACCGCGAATCGACCCTCCACGGCACAGGGCGAGACATCGGCCTCGGCTCCGGTATGAAAGAGTTCGATCCGCACTCGTGATTCTGTCGATCCAGAGAGGCGGAAGAATAACTCAAACGGCTCACCGATGGTCGCGATCACGGCTCCACTCGACAAGCGAGCACCGCCGCGAATCTCACACAACTCGACCTGCACGCTCGCTTCGTCCGAGACACGCAGCCCCAGTTCGATCGTTCCCGACCCGCCAAAATCCAGCGACTGCTGCGCGACATTGTCCACACGTGCTTCCACACAGTGCATGCCGGCAACACCGCTGCGCGGCTGGGCGGCGACCGAATATCGCAGCGTGCTGCTGCCCACGGCCGCTCGATGTGACAACGTGAGCACGGGAATCACGCGCTCCTGCAAGCTGTTGCCGCCATGCACATAACTCATCGATCGATCGCCAGTGTCGAATACCGCGGTCGATTCGGGAAACATGAAGTACCCGGTTTCTCCGTCGTAAGCCAGGTCAGCCAGCGAAACTCGCACTTCGTCCTTGCGAATGGCAGCATCCTCCGAAAACACATGCCGCCGTTTCGGATCGATCTTGCGGCCATAGTTCTGGACTTGCGGAGCGTTCTCGTCGAGCAAGAGAAAACCGTGATCGGCGGTAAAGACGAATTGACGCACGCCCGCGTCTCGCAGCATCCGCCAGGCGGCCCGCAGTCGCTGCATGACATTGTCAAAGACCGACAGGCCGACGCCCTTCTCGCCTGCATCGTCGATTTCACGGCAATAGACGATGACCAGCTGAGCCCTCGCGATCGCCTGCTTGAGGCTCTTCGCGTCGCGGGTCATGACGTCATTCAATGTTAGCCAGGGGCAGGTTCCGCCGCCGATGCGATCGTACATCGCTCGCTTGCGAGTATCTTCGTTCGATACCCGAAACTGTCCCGTCGAGAATCCGAGGATCTTGCCGCCGGAAACCTTGGGTCGCAAGCGTCCCGCATCCGACACCGGGGGCAAGACATTCATGCCGACTTCGGTGACCGTGGGCAACTCCGCCAGGCGTCCGCGTAAATGTGCAGTTGTTGCCTGAGAGTCGGAGATGGCGGCATACAACTCTTCGCCCATCTCGAACCGAAACGCGTCGATCAGAAACAAGGCCGTTGTCCCGGGTTCCTGAACCAAGGGCCGCACGACCTCGTCAAACAGCGTTCGCTGCTGTAACGCCGCGGGTGGCAGGAAGCCTCGCTGCTTACAAAGCGAATTGAAATCACGAGCCCAGTTGTCTGCCCAAACTCGCCAGTGGCGGCGCATGCCGTCCAAAAAAGTGCGAAGCGTCTCGAATTTGGGAAGGTGTGGATAGAGCAGCGCCAGCCGTCGTTGTTCGAGATGCCGATGGGCCTGGTCGACGGCCGCACCACGCTGCACGTAACGATCCACCGCGGCCTCGAGGTTCTCGGTAACGTCGAGCCGCGTTCCGGCGGCGTCGATGCTTTGACCAAGACGGGCGGCATCGTCGATCAATTGCCATTCTGATCTTCGGGCGGGTTCTTGACGCAACCAGAACGAGCGATCGCCCTGCCGCAGTTCGACCCACTTCGCGGCTACATCCCATTGATGGTCGGCGATCGCAGTCAATGCGGCTTTCAGTACCAGCTCTTCCTCAAAAAGAAAAGTGTCGATCTGGCCCAGGTCGGCGGCTTGAGCGGCTTCGACTTCATCGACCAAGGCCGCTTCGGTTTCCGCGGCCGTGTATGCATAGAAATCCGCGTGCCGGTCGCGCAAGTGCGTGGCCAGTTGTGAGCAAGCATCGACGACGGGCGCGGGCAGTTCTGGAATCAACCGCAACCGTTCGCCGACAGGCTGGCGATGCTGTAGATCATGAATGTACTCGACGCACAGGGCCCAACTCGCTGCGGTAAAGGCGACCTCCTTGGCCTGCGTCGAACCTGCGGTGGGCCAAACCTCGCGCCACCGCTGGGTCAGCCCGATCAGCGAACCAAGTCGCTCCCAGACGGCGTGTCGATCGGCTTCCGCGCCCAGATGGTTCGCCACGTGTCCGTCGCCGAGCAAGTCATCGATCAAGGCCGTCAGCGTCAGATTCCGCAGATGACCAGCGAGCCCCTCGCCGCCTTCGGTTAGATGAGCGTTCAGCCATTGATCGGCCAGCGCCAGCGTGAGTCCTTCCTGTTGGCAAAAGCTGGCGATTTGTTCGGG
>CAUJKL010000300.1 GCA_963204995.1 Planctomycetota bacterium
GCTGCCGGGGCTAATCAATTGCCGCGCGCCTTCCACATCGATCAGGATTGGCGTCGTAAAGGAAAACTTGCGCGAGACATCCGACTTGCGGGGCGTCTTCCAATGCAACTTGCCGGTCACTTTCTCGATCCCGACGACGAAAGGATCCTGCGCGCCATCGCAGCTGAAGATCAGCAGATCGTCCACGATAATCGGACTGCCACCGTTTCCATGAACTGGAGCGTAAGCCAACTCCTGTGTCTTCCAGAGGATCTTTCCCTCGCGACTGACGCACGCGGTTCCTTGATGACCAAAGTGGACGTAGACTCGGTCGCCATCGATGATCGGCGTGGGGCTGGCGTGGCTGTTCTTGCTGTGGATCTTGGGGGCGTTAACCGCCTCTTGGTAGAAGATCTCGACGCTGTTGAGTTGCTCGCCGGTCTTTGCCAAAAACGAAAGAAGCCGCAACGAAAAATCTCCCTCGTGATCATCGACGGGTACGGCGGCGGTCAAGTAGATCGTTCCGTCCGAGACAACCGGCGATGACCAACCTTGGCCCGGTATCGCTTGTTTCCACGTCACGTTTAGCGAGTCACTCCATTGAAGAGGAATACCCGTTGCCACCGCGTGCCCGTTGCCTTCGGGACCGCGAAACTGCGTCCATTCGGCTGCCGGTAGAGCCGTGTTGCACACGAGCGAGAGGGCAAACGCACAGACAGATACAACGCGAGGCATGGAAAACTCCTTCGGTGGGATGCACGGCGGGTACATAGAGTTTACACGGCGAGAACGGGGGCCTCTACTGGAGTTCAGCCTACAAATGTGATTCCGTCACCTCGTTGCCTGAGTCGCCGCGATGTCTAATAATCACCTCTTTGGCAGCGACAGCCTCTCACTTGGTTGGGATTCAGACGACAAGGGACCATCATGGCGACCGACTTGGCTCGATATCAGGAAATCATTGGCGATCTCGTGCGACTTCCATCCGAGCCGGCGGAATGGGATCGCTATCGTTTGAGCGACGAGCAAGTAGCCTTTTACCACGAAAATGGTTACTTGCCTGGCGTTCGCATTCTGAGCGACGCACAGGTCGAAATGTTACGAGGCGAACTGGCCGAGTTCTTTGACCCGGCACATGATGGCAGCGATCTGTGGTACGAGTATCACACGAACGAATCCGCCGATCCCGATGCCGTGTTGTTTCACGCACTAGGTGCCTGGCGGTTACGGCCAGGATTTCACGATGTGCTGTGGCATCCGGCGTTTACGGTTGCGGCGAGTCAGTTATTGGATGGAGCGGTGCGGTTTTGGCATGACCAGTTGTTCTGCAAGCCGGCTAAACATGGCGGAGTCGTCGCTTGGCACCAAGACTACTCGTATTGGACGCGAACAAAACCCATGGCGCACTTGACGTGTTGGATCGGGTTGGACGATAGCACGCGCGAGAACGGTTGCGTTCACTACGTGCCTGGCAGCCACCGGTGGGACTTGTTGCCCATCACCGGGTTGGCTGGCAACATGGACGCGATTCAAGACGTACTTTCGCCGGAGCAGTGGCGCATCTTTAACGAGCCCGTGGCCGTCGAGTTAAAGAAAGGTGAATGTACCTTCCATCATCCCTTGATGATTCATGGCTCGTTCGCAAATAAGACGGACAGGCCGCGACGAGCCACGGTGATCAACGTGTTTCGCGACGGCGTCTGCTCTGCGACGGACGAAACGTTGCTCGCCGGCGTGCCAGTAATCCCGCACGGCAAGAAGATGGAAGGACAATTCTTCCCGCTCTTGTACGATCCCACTCAGTCAATCGACTGAGACCGCCACTCAAGTTTCTCGATGCGGTCGAGTTCGCCTTGAATATCGGTGCCCTCGTAGAATGAGAGCCAGCCGCGCAGTCGCTTTGCCGCACCGGGCGAACGTCCGAGGAAAACCAGGGGGCAGGCGTCTTTGAATGCTGATTGAGTTGTGGAATCTCACACCGTTAGATTGCAATTCGATACCTTCCTACAGATTTATCAGCAACCGCCGCTTGCTTATATCTGCCACGGTGTGCGATAAGGCCGCCGCAGCATTTGGTTCGCTTCGTCGTCGTTGATAAACATTTCCTTCTCGGGATCCCAATGCAGTTTTCGCTTCAGTCGCATGGCGATGTTGCCGAGGTGGCAAATGCTCGCCGTGCGATGACCGACCTCGACCGGTTCGATTGGATCCTGGCGTGACTTCACGGACTGAAGAAAGTTGTGGTAGTGATCACCGCTGACAGGCAGATGGATCTCGTCGGGGCCGATGACTGAGTTCTTGATGGCATCCGATGAGGCTTCAACCTCTTTCATATTGCTGACGGTGTATTGAACCCAGCCTTCCGTTCCTTCAATTCGTGCTCCAAAACCTGGTTCCTGCGTGTGGCAGACAAACTCAATCCCGTCGGCGTAGCGAGCGCGGAAGTGGGACTTCATCGCGGTCGTGTAGAGATGTCCCGCCGGCGGCCAGACGATTCCATCCTGGTCTTCGAACTCGACAGGGCCGGTGTCGTCCTTGCCCAACGCCCATTGCACGATGTCCGTCGCGTGCGCGCCGGTATTCGTCACTTGACCACCCGAGTAGTCAAGAAGAAAACGGAACCGGTAGAGGCAGCGGTCGATGTGGTACGGCGCGTCGGGAGCGGGCCCCAGCCACATGTCGTAGTCGAATCCATCCGGCACGGGCATTTCCTTCCAGCCTGGCCCCGGTCCCGCGCCGCTGCCGTTGATGATGGAAACAGCTCGCTTGACTTCGCCAATCCGACCGTTGCGAACCAACTCGCACATGCGGCGCACCACCGCATTGGAGCGATACTGGCTGCCGGTCTGTAGAATCCGCCCGTGCTGGCGAACCGCTTTGATCATCTGCTGGCCATCGTGGATGGTCAGCGACATCGGCTTTTGGCAATAGACATCCTTGCCGGCTTCGCAGGCTTTGACGGTGGCCAGCGCATGCCAATGATCCGGCAACACGATCATGACGGCATCCACATCGTCGCGGGCCAGCACATCGCGGAAGTCGCTGTAGGCATCGCAACCCTTGAACTCGCCCGAGCGAGTTTTCTCGGCGTAGTAGTCATTGACCTTCTTCTGTGCCGGCTCGCGTCCGAGGAAATGTTCAGGTCGGGCGTAGCCATCGCTGCCTCGGTTGACGTCACAGACGGCCACGACTTGAGCATCAGGCTGTCGCAACATGCTCGGCAGATCAACACGGCTCTGATTGCCACACCCGATCAGCGCGACGTTGATGCGGTTACTCGGAGCGTTCGCGCCCAGCACGGAACTGGGCACGATGGTCGGTGCGACCACCGCGGCTCCCGCTGTCGCTACGAACTGTCGTCGAGTAAGTCGGCCGTTCCCGATCCGTTGGCTGTTCCTGTCGAAACGATTTGACATCACGTTGGGCTCCTATTCAGAGAAAGATGATTGAGATTTTATCACACTTCCACAGCATCGTCGCCTGGCGACTCGACATCATAGCAACGCTCACGAAATAACTTCCTCGTTTCGCGGTATTCCGAGGACTAATTGCCGTAAAACCCGGAACAATTGAGGAAGTTATTTCGCAGCCTCTCCGCGTCGATGACCAACTTAGCTCCATCTCGCCTGCGAACTCGCGTAAAGTTCCGTCCACTTGCTCACACAGCGTCACTCGTTGACGCGGTTGAATGAACTCCGACCACGCCAAGCAGTAGCAAGACCATTGCGATCTGATCAAGTTGCAACTTCGCACAGAAGAGAAATTCGATTCGGTCGATTGATCGCCCGCGCGACGGCGATGCGTCAAAACGCCTCCTCAATCGCGACATTCTACACATTGACATGTAGTATTCGAGCAGTAGACTTACACATGGCGACAAGCACTATTCATCGCCGGGTGACACCGTGTTCTTTCTCGGCGCGATGCGCTAGTTGTTTTACAGTACAATTCAAGCCTGAACATTCATTTGGAGATCGTGATTTATATGCCCGATGCGACACGAGCAGCACAACTGAATGACATTCCCAATCACGGGCAACTCGCGGTCATCGTGCTAGACACCCCAGTTCTGTTGTTCCGGCACGACGATGAGGTC
>CAUJKL010000301.1 GCA_963204995.1 Planctomycetota bacterium
TGAAGTAGGCCGGAACAAGTCTTCGCAGTTTCGGCATCCGCCTGCCGCCCCCTATCGCCTGATGTGGGGCACCGTCGCATCGATTCTGGTCGCCCGCGTGGTCTTTCAGGGATTGCTGCGTTTGCCGGACGACTGGGATACGCTGGCCTATCACTTGCCTCTGTTGACACATTGGCTCCGGGAAAGAACGCTGTACGCGCCGGACTGTGCCTTTGGCTACGTACCGGGAAACAACGAGATTTTGGGGCTGTGGGCAGTCGCGCCGTTTTCAGGCGATTTTTTCATTCATCTGAATAATGTACTGCCAGCGGTCTTGTTGGCGGCCGCCTCTTTCGAATTGTGTCAACTGCTCGGAGTCATCCAACCAATCGCTCATTTCTGTTCGCTGGGAATCCTTTCCACGCGTCCCATATTCCGGCAGATCATCAGCGCCGAGAATGACCTCGCGGTTGTTGCCCTCTTTCTGGCCACGCTGGTGTATGCCATTCGATTTGCCAGGCACCGGAACAAATCCGACGTGTGGCTGGCGGCCATGACGTGTGGGCTGTTAGTCGGCATCAAATACTATGCAATTGGCTACGCCGGCGTCGCGGGACTTGGATTGCTGGGCCTTGTGTGGATGACGCGCGGAGGCAAAACCGCGCTCCATGCATTTGAGATTGGACTCGTGGGCATCGCGCTGCTGGGCAGCTACTGGTATGCTCGCAACACATGGCACTATGGCTCGCCCCTGTTCCCGAAAGGGCTTGCGGACGGTTCCGCTGGATGGGGCGAGATGCGACCGGACAGCCATACGAGTACTTTGTTGTATGGCGGGCGCGGCGAAGTCTGGAGACTGTTAGTTCGTGCCCTCTTTGCACAGACAGGTTCCGTTATGTTGCTGGCCACGCTCCTGTTGCCAGCTTCCGTCACCTGGGCCATCGTGTCCGCATTCCAGAAAGCTCGATCATCAGAAGGCAAGATGGTTCGCTTAACGCTCGCGGGCGTGATGTTGCTGGCTGCGGTGGTCTATTGCGTCACGCCCAACGTCATCGAAACCAAGCTCGGTACGATGAATATGCTGATCTCGCAATACCATCCCGTCCGATTTGGCTGGCCCTTCTTTAGCATCGCGATCATTGGCGCGGGCGTGGCGACGTCGGATCTTGCGAGGTGGCTTTCGGAAACCCAATTTCCATTCAAACGCTTCGGCACGATTGTTGGTGCGGTGGTGATTGGGCACTGGGGTGTTGGGGCGACTTGGCAATTCATCGAACAGGCGAGCCATGCGGGAACGCTGGACGAGTGGTTGCTCGCAGGCAATTTATGTCTTGCTGGGGCGGTCGGTGTTCTTGCCTGGACATCGCGTTCTGCGGCTCAACGCATTACGGTGTGCGTACTCGTCGCGTCCACAATCCCGCTGGCAGCGTGGGGCACTGCCGCACTCGCCGCACGCTGGCATGAATCATTTACCAACCACTACGACCAACGAATGGCTGGCGGATCACTGGCGACACTTATGGCACTCGATCCGGACTCGGAACGAATCTGCGTTTGCGACTCGCGGTACTATCCGTTTCTCGGATCGAGACGCCAGTTTAATGTCTGCCGACCGCTGTGGTTTCCTGATGCGGCGGCGTTCCGGCGCTACATCGCGGATCAGAATGTGACAATCGTCGTCGTGGGCAGCACCAACAACGACGCCTCGGGAAGGTATGCCTCCATTAAGGACTGGATCTCGGATCGCGCCGATCTGTTCCAAGTCATCGACGAAAATCGTCGTTACACGATGTTTCGTGTCGACCGGCGAGCGTTGCTCGATCAACCGACTTTGCTAACGGGGCCGTCAACGCCATGAAAAAGTTCTTCATTATCGGCTGTCCCCGATCCGGAACAACAATGCTTCAACAGGCGTTGAACCGGCACTCGCAGATCGTGATCCCGCCCGAAACGAAGTTCTTCTACTATTTGGTCGGTCAATCCCGGCGTCAGCAACTCCGGCATATCGAACGTCTTCGTCGCGACCTAAAGATCGACCTGCCCGTTCCAGCTACCAGAATGCATACGCCGACGCAGGCCCAGGAATACTACGAACGGATGGCGGAGAGTTATTGTCGACGCATTCAAAGGACACCCAGTCTCTTCGGCGAGAAGACACCGGAACACACGAGCCGCGTGCCGATCATCCGCCAGACTTTCCCGGACGCGAAAATCATTTTCATCTATCGCGATGGTCGCGACGTGGCTTTGAGTCTCAGCAAGGTCCCCTGGCTCAACTGCAACGTGAATGTCGGCATTTGGATCTGGCAGCGGTATCATTGGATGATAGAATGTGCCATGCAGGATCCAAATCTCGTGTTTCACGCCGTGCGATACGAAGACCTTGTCTCGCATCCGGAACGAGAGTTCTCGGCGCTGCTTGAATTCCTGGGTGTACCAGACGAACCCGCCGTGGCGCTGGGTTGCGGTAATTCGGAAGGAATTCCGCCACGCGAATTGCCCTGGAAATCGATGGCATTGAAACAGATCGTGGGCACGCGGCAGGACGTTTGGAAACGCGAACTCACTGCATCGCAAATCCGCGAAACAGAGTGCTTGGCCGGTATTTCACTGCGGGCTACCGGTTACGAAGTGACATCGGATTCCAGTTCGCCTCCGAACCTAGGTCTCCGAGCACGGCTGGCAGTTGATTTGTTGCGATGTGGCATCTCACTTCCGATTTCCTGTCTCGTCAACGAGTTGGCAGCTAACCTTGCTTCGCCAATGACTCGAGCACCAACGAGAGTACCGTGTCAGGTTCTACAATAATTGGCGGCCAGCCTTGGATTCGTACCCGAAGCTTCATTGCCTGCATATCCGATAGAACTGAAACGGAAACGGGAACGGCGGCGCGGAAACGGGGACAGCCATCCCTACTACGTGTTCGTGTCCGTTGACTGTTGGCTTCCGTTCGTTGCCACACACGAGTCGCGGCCGAGAGAGACGCTGCAGCCAGAGGTTGATGCTGGGCTGTTTCCAGAAGGAGATAGAGGCGAGATTCAACCGCAACCGCTCTGCAAAAGTGGGCGGACACGTAAGGATGATATCGCAGCGAGACCCACCCATCGTCAACATCAATGACGGACGCAGGGCCACCCATGCCGCCGACTCGCGTGATCAGAGCTGTCGCGGCCTTCAATCGTCGTTGACCCTCGATCGACAAAACGCCCGCCCCGATCTGTCGATCGTATCGTTCCAACTCGGCGGGAGTAAGTTCGGGGAGCGAAATATCTCGGCCCTCAGGAGTGTTTGCCTTACTGTGGGGCGAGGTCACTTACGCCGCCCGTTAACGTCGACGTAACCGTACTCGCCTCCCGTTGCTGCTGCAAGACGGGCCAAGAAGTTGTTCGAGTCTTGTAATGGTCCCGTGCCAAATTGAATGCAATGGATCGATGTGCGAGGTACTGCGAGTTTGGCGATCGCTCGAATCTCCTGATCGTTCAGGGCGGGTTCGCCGCCATCGGTCAGCAGG
>CAUJKL010000302.1 GCA_963204995.1 Planctomycetota bacterium
AAGCGGGCGACGAGGTCCGCTACATTATGGGAGTTGAAGAACGCAAGCTGATTGAAAAGCACCTTCGAGACGGCTGTCCGGCCGGAGGTGCCTGGGATGTTCTGCTGTTTTCCGGTGGTGGAAACGACATTGTAGGAGATCCGATGACGCTTTGGATCAACGATTACAAGCCCTCACTTCCAGCTGCCAACTTCATCAACCAACCGCGATTCGATGCAGCGGTAGCGATTGTGAAAGCTGGCTACGAAGATCTGATTGGTCTGCGCGATTCGCTAAGCCCCGGTACGCATCTCGTGTTTCACGCGTACGACTTCGCCCTTCCCGATGGTCGGGGAGTCTGTAACTTTGGCCCCTGGCTCAAACCGACGTTTGGCTACCGCAAATTCCCCAATACAAACACCGCTGCCTTTGAAGTTGTGAAGGTGATGCTGAAGCAGTTTGCAGCGATGTTGAGTTCGCTTCAGGCAAGTCACGGTGAAATTTCCTTCATCAACGGCCAAGGCACTTTGAATCCCGTCACCAGTTCCTGGCATAATGAGTTACACCCGTCGAAAAGCGGATTCGACCAATTTGCTGACCTCTTTCACAGGAAGTTAAAGGCGCTGTTTCCAACTCGCGTGCCCTAGGCAAACCGCATCCATTCCTTTCAGATGGAGCCAATGGCGGCGGCCAATTCGCAGTTGCGCAAATCACTCTCGCGCCGCGGGTACTTCGAGATCGGAGTTGCGACCGTTAAGCTCTGGTGTTGTCGCCGCTCGTTTGGAGCGAGCAGTTTGTGAGTCAGCGCTAGACTTAAGTATGAATCAACGTTCCGCCGCACCCGGCCAATTTCTCCGAATCGTGTTCTTCTCGGTCAGTGCGTTCTTCATTTTTGGAGGTTGGGCTGTGTTCGCAAATATGCAACATGGCCTGCACCAGAAGCTCTCGGCGGGACTGACGCAAGGTCTGCTTAGTCTCGTCTCGACGGCCATCCTCACGTCCGCGATGGAGATGGTGTTCGGTCGGCTGTCACCCGGAGTGACGCGTTTCATGATGACCGGCGTGGGGCCGATCACGACTACGTTACTGCTCATGGCCGTCGCCCATCTGCTCACAGGCACGCCAGAGATCTTGGCCACGATGTTACCTTCCATCGTCGTGGGGTACGCCTACTCGCTCAGTTACGCTGCCGGACTAACCCGGCGGTGCCGCCTAATAACCGGTTCGGAAATTGACAAATGACCACGGATCAATTGATCGCGACCGCTTATCACGAAGCCGGTCACGCTGTCATGGCGATGACGCTCGGTCGTCCGATCCACAAGGTCACGATCTCGCCCGCACAATTGCAAACCGGAGGCAGCCGACTGGGTGCGTGCAAAATTGAAAAGGGACGGTTCAAGGCTTCGAAGGACTGGCTCGAAGACGAGGCCCTCATTCTCTTCGCGGGCATGGTCGCGGAGAGTCACTTCACCGGCCAGTACTGCACACAAGGAGCCGCTCAAGACTTGCGGGCGGCCAAACGGCTGCTGGCGAATCGGGCCACGAGCGAACGTCAGCTGGAGCGACTCGAAAGCCGCCTACTCGATAAGGCGGAGCACCTGCTTGGTGGCCAGGGCCATATAAAGGCAATCGAGTTGATCGCCCAAGAACTTCTGCAAAAGGAAACTATCAGTGGGCGAGCTGTGCGACATTTGCTCGAACAAGCCTTGCAGGAAGGTTCTTGATCTCGGATCTTTCCCGATTCGGCCCGTAGGCTCTTTCGAGCTTCGAGTGAAAAGTTCCGCACTGGCTTGGACCTACACGCGTGGGATTTGATTTCATCCGTGGTCCTCTCTGATAAACTCTCACCGTTTCGTGACTGAGCCAACAACATCTGCGGCTCACGCGGAACCCGATGCGCAAGTGCACAAGCGAGGAATCGAGGCGGGAATCAGCGCCGACCTCGCTCGCGATTTTTGAAGTTGCGCTATTTTGACAGTCGCGAAGCGACGGCGGATCATAGCCCCAGCATTGATGCCGCGGACTCGGCTTTTAGTTTCACAATTCCCTAGGCTAAAGAGGCCGTGCAGCTTTATTGTAGAACAATTGTCCTCAATTGTTTCGCTCGCTTCGCGAGCTCGGCGTTAAGAAACAATTGAGGACAATTGTTCTACAATGATTTGCGTCGCAAATCTCTTCAATCAGGTTATTTGAAAGCTGCACGAGCTCTAAAGTCCAGGGCTATTATCCATCGTCCCTTCGGGACCAAGATTGCGCAACTTCAAAACTCACGCTTCGAGTTACGATCAAGGCCCGCCAGCGATCGTGTACCACGCGCGTTTGGGCACGCATTTCCGCACACTTGACTTGAGGATGTTCTTGACCTCACATCGTTGTGACAAAGGAAGGAGCGTTTGAGCAATCGAAGTCTGCGACGCGGTGGTTGGGTGGGAAATCATCGAACACAAGAGGAAGTCGCGCGACAAAGGATCAGGCTTTCAAGCAGTGACTTAGTCATTTCCGAGCCTACTACACCGACTATGGCACGTCGATTGCATCTCATTGACCAGTACGGTCACTCGTTGGATTCGTTTATCTAATTGAGAAAACGTTGATGTCGACAGTTTTGATCGAACAGATATGAGTCGTTTTGTGGTCGTCGATAGGGTCGATGACATTTGCGGATAGCTGAACTCGCCGTACGAAATCTTAGTTAACCCGAATCAGGAAAGTGAGAACCGTGAGAAATCTTGGAACGATTGTGACTGGCGTCCTGTTATCGGCCGCGTTGTTACTAGGCGCTTGGCTCTACCAAAAGTCTTCACAGGATCGGGGAGCGAACAGAATCGACAAGCTGACCGAATCGCAAGCAGCGACGTCTGTAAGTGGAACAAGTTCGAAGACTTGGACTGTGGAAACCACTGTAGGCAAGATTGTTGCCGATCGTCCTGAAACGGCTCGAGTACTGGATCTTGTCGGGATCGACTATTGTTGCGGCGGTCACCTGCCGCTTCAAGAAGCAGCGACGGCTCAAAAAGTTGATCCGGCCCAATTGCTTAACGCTCTGTTGGCGGTCGGTGCCTCGACAACGAGTGGCGAGTATCGCGATTGGCAACAAGCAGAACTAAGCGAGTTGATCGATCATGTCGTTTCGACTCACCATACATGGCTCCGGCGCGAACTGCCGACGCTCTCGGAAACGACCCAAACGGTACTACGTGTTCACGGCGACGCTCACTCGGAGTTAGCGGAAGTCGCGGCCACACTGGAACGAATTCGAACCGCCGTATTTCCGCATTTGGATCAAGAGGAACAGCACCTCTTCCCGGCGCTACGTGACCTTGCCGACGGAAACGCGTCGGCGGACATCGAAGAACAACTGGCCTCGATGCAGACCGATCACGAGGCGTTGGGCGCAGACCTTCATCGGTTACGAGAATTGACAAACGGGTTTGCCGAGCCGGCGGATGCGTGCGCCAAGTATCGTGAAATGTTGACTGGATTATCTGCACTGGAAGGTGACATGCACCAACATGTTCATTTGGAAAACAATGTCTTGCTGCCGAAAGTACAGGGTCTGCTCGCCGAACTGAAAGCGAACTAATGCCGGAACTTAGAACACAACTTGGGTTACCAATTGGCCAGCGACTGGTTGTTTTAGTCGCAATCGCGTTTGGTGGGTTGACTCTGTTCGCGGGCGGGCGAGTGTTAGCTGGTTCAGATCCTGGCTACGTTGTCTACCGGCCGCTTCTAATTTACAACGTGACAATGGGATTGGCTTACATCGCGGCGGGCGTGGTGACGCTGTTCAATCTGCATCGCGGCAAATACGCTGCGGCGACGATCTTCCTGTTGAATGCGATGGTGTTCGGATTCATCGGCTATTTGTACTCGACGAGCGATGTCGTTGCGATCGACAGCATTCGCGCGATGACGCTGCGAACCGGTGTCTGGTTGGTGCTGTTTCTTGCACTAGCTTGGCTGGACCGTCGAGCTGTGAGATAAACCAAACTAAGCGTCTTTCTTAAACGCCAGCAGACGGAGCGCGTTTAGTACGACGACGATTGTTGAGCCTTCGTGAAACACAACGGCGGGGCCCATGCGAAGACCGAAGATGGTCGCGGGGACGAGCAACGCGACCATGCCGAGACTGATCCATAAGTTCTGCCGGATGATTCGGTTGGTCGCGCGGCTGAGTCCAATCGCAAAAGGCAGATTGCTCAGGCTGTCAGCCATCAAGGCGACATCGGCGGTTTCTAAAGCCACGTCGGAACCAGCCGCTCCCATCGCGACGCCCACGGTCGCGTGAGCCATGGCGGGTGCGTCGTTGACACCGTCGCCAATCATGGCCACCTCACCTTCGCTACGAAGACGCTTGATCGAATCGACTTTGTCTGCCGGCATCAAATCGCCCCAGGCTTCGTCAATACCTACTTCCCGAGCCACTGCGCTGGCAACGATCTGATTATCACCTGAAATCATAATCATGCGGTCGATGCCAAGTACACGCAGTTGCGTAACCGTTGTCCTGGCCGATTCTCGCGGCGTATCCATCACGCCCAGCACACCAAGATATTTATCACCTAGCCGCACGATCATGGTGGTGCGGCCCGCGTGTTCGAGACGGTCGGTTGCTTCGACAAGAAACGGAGGAAGGGGTGAACCGGCAACTTCTGCGAACAAATTCCGTTTGCCGATGTAGACTGTCTGGCCATTGATGTCGGCTGAAAGCCCGCGACCGGTGATACTCTGTAGATTGTCAGCGTGAGGTATCTCTTGCTCCGCTGCCAACGCCTCTTTCCCATCGCGAACGATCGCCGTGGCCAACGGATGATCGCTGAGGCTTTCCGCTGCGATTGCCGTTTCCAACAGTTCCGCTCTGGTCGACTCCTCGGTCGGCACGATGTCGGTCAGACGTGGACGCCCTTCGGTCAGCGTTCCTGTTTTGTCGAACGCGATCGCAACGACACGGCCAAGATCTTCTAAAGGAGCACCGCCCTTGATGAGCACACCGCCCCGAGCGGCTCTGGCCACGCCGCTGAGAACGGCGCTCGGTGTCGAGATGGCCAGGGCGCACGGGCTGGCCGCAACCAGTACGGCCATGGCTCGGTAGAAGGAGGCGGAAAACGGTTCGTGTACAACGAGCCAAGCAAACAGCAGAGCGACGACGCTCGCCAGCACGATCGGCACGAAGACGCGTTCAAAGTTTTCCGCAAACCTTTGTGTCTTGGACTGTTGAGTTTCCGCTTCGTGGACCATCGTGACGACTCGCGCCAACATCGACTCGGTTGCCAGGCGCGTTACCTGAACCTCGAGTGCGCCACTTTGATTGATCGTCCCAGCGAAAACCCGATGTTCGGCGGGAAGTTTGCGTGTGCCTTTCGCGGCCGCATCGACGTCGTCGACTGGACGTTTATCGACGGGCACGCTCTCACCTGTAATGGGAGACTGGTCAACGCTGCTCTCTCCCTTGAGGACAAATCCGTCAACCGCAATGCGTTCGTTCGGTTTGACGATCACAACGTCACCAACAAGCAAGTCGTCAACGTGGACACTTTCGGTGGTTCCGTTTCGCCTGACGGTCGCTGTCTCGGGCACTAATTCGGAAAGCGCTTCGATCGCTCGCCGCGCACGGCCCATTGCATAGTTTTCCAGCGAATGGCTGATACTGAACAGAAACAACAGCAATGCACCTTCGGCCCAATTGCCAAGGACGGCCGCTCCGATCGCGGCGAATAGCATCAAGAAATCAATTTCCAGTTGTTTGATGCGCAGCTTTTGATAGGACTCGATGACGGTATAGTAACCGCCAAAGAAATAGGACACAGAATAGACTGGAAGCACGATCCAAGGTGAAACTTCAGTCGTGATGCTGAGCATCCAACCAACGAGCAAAAAGACGCCACACAGAATCGCGAATATCAGTTCCGTATTTGGCCCGAAGATTCCACCGTGGTGGTGATCATGTTTGTGATCGTGTTTGTGATCATGTTTGTGATCGTGTTTGTCCGGCTCAACCTTAATGGACTTCTTGTCTTCGTCCACCGCCGATTGCACAGGCACGGCCGGCAGTTGCTCGAATGATATTCCAAAACCAGAGATCGCCGACAGAACCGCCTGCTCATTGGCAATGCGCTTGTCGAATTCAATGCGGATGATTCCATCGACTGCGACCCCAACATCGACAACCCCTTTGATTGTCGCCAGGCGTCCGCGAATCGTGCGAGCGTGACGGGCGTACGTCGGTGACGTCTTCAACAGCAGATGACCGTAACGCGAATCCAATTCCGCACCGGCATTGATCACCAACGAACGGACTTTGTCGAAAGAGATCTTGTTCGGATCGAAGTGAATGCAAAACTCACCACTATCAACGTGAGCCTTCTCGATTCCCTCATTAGCAACGATCAGTTCGCTCAATCGGTCAGCGCACGCATCATGTTCATCCGAGACGTCGGGAAGGAGTAATTGAATGTTGAAGCGGGTTTTGTGTAGCATGCGCGGATGTGCGATACCTTACCTTGCTTGTGCCGCGACGCGAGAGCGAAAGTTCCCCCAACAGGCAGAACATTATGATCGCACGCATTTGTTCCTCGCATCGATGGAGAATTATTCACCATCGAACAGATACATCATAATGGGCCGCGGGGTTCCGGCAAAGGGACGCAGATTAAGGACTTGCCGATGATCTGTAGCTCGTACACCGGCGAATCTGTCCGCGGTTCGGACCCGTCAAGCGTCTTCAACAAATCTCGGATCGTCGATACCCAGCTTGAGCTTCCATTCCATGGCCGAGCAATAAAGCACGGGAACTACGAACATCGTCATGATCGCGATTGTCATGCCGCCGAAACTGGGAATGGCCATCGGCACCATGATGTCGCTGCCGCGACCGGTGGATGTGAGCACCGGGATCAAGGCCAGTAGCGTTGTCGCAGTCGTCATCAGGCACGGTCGAACGCGACGCATCCCGGCGGTAACGGTGGCTTCACGTGCGTGGTTCGCATTCGTAATGCGATCCTTTCGAAAGCTCTCGTCGAGATACGATGCGATCACGACACCGTCGTCACTGGCAATGCCGAACAGCGCGAGAAAACCAACCCAGACCGCGACGCTGAGGTTGAGCGTGTGAACTTGAAACAGCGTTCGCATGTTAGTGCCAAAGACGTCGAAGTCGAGGAACCAATCGGTGCCGTAGAGCCACAGCATGATAAACCCGCCAGACCAGGCGATCATGATGCCGCTGAAAACCAGCGAAGTCGTAATGACAGATTTGAACTGGAAGTAAAGAATCAGGAAGATGATGCCCAGCGCCAACGGTAGCACCACCATCAACGTCTTCTGGGACCGCAGCTGATTCTCGTAGTTTCCGGCAAATACATAACTCACGCCCGCGGGAAGAACCAACTCGCCGCTGTCGATCTTCGCTTGCAAGTACGCCTGTGCATCCTCGACGACGTCGACTTCCGCTTCCCCGGCATTCATGTCGAACAGCACATAGCCCAGCAGAAAGGTGTCTTCACTCTTGATGACTTGTGGGCCACGGAGATAGCGAATAGCGGCGAGCTGGCCCAAGGGAATTTGTTGGCCGATCGGCGTGGGAACAAGAATCCGCTCCAGCGATTCAGCGTCGTCCCGCAATTCTCTCGCGTAACGGACTCGCACCGGATATCGTTCGCGACCCTCGACCGTCGTGGTGATGCGGCGACCACCGATCGCCACTTCAATCACATCTTGAACCGAGCGAATGTGCAGTCCGTAACGCTTGATCGCGTCACGGTCGATGTCGATTTCCAAGTAGGGCTTGCCGACGATGCGGTCGGCAATGACCGCGGAGGCCTTGACACTGGGAACCTGTTTCAACAGCCCTTCAATTTGCAGTGCCACGCGTTCGATGGTCTCCAGGTCGGGGCCTTTGATCTTCATGCCCATGGGGGCCCGCATGCCGCTCTGCAACATCACGATACGTGCGGCAATGGGTTGCAGCTTGGGTGCGAATGTCGTGCCGGGGATGTCTGCGGCCTCAGTGATCTTTTCCCAAATGTCGTCCGGTGATTGAATCTCGTCACGCCACTGACGAAACGGCCTGCCGCTCGAATCTTCGATCAGCGCACCTTGCTCGTCACGCGCGTATTCCCCGGTATCGACATCGTAACGAAATTCCAAGCGGTTGCCGTTGACGTCCGTCTTGTACTCGGACTTGTAGGTAATGAATGTCTCGATCATCGAGATCGGGGCTGGATCAAGCGGGCTGTCGGCGCGCCCAATCTTGCCGACCACCGATTCCACTTCGGGAATCGAAATGAGCATCTTGTTTTGCAGTTGCAGGACGTCAAACGCTTCGCCGATCGACGCATGTGGCATCGTTGTCGGCATATAGAGAAAGGAACCTTCATCCAACGGAGGCATGAACTCCTTGCCGAGTCCTGGCAGGGCGGAACTGGCCGCAGTCCAGGGCCGCGATTCTCGCACCGTCGAATCGGAAACTCCCACGAATGACGCTGCCGCAGGGATGAACGCGAACACTCGATCAAAGCCCTGCCAGGCACATCCGCCGAACAACAGAATCGCGGCGGGTAGCGAGAGGAACAGAAGTTTGTGGGCCAGACACCAGCGGAGGATCGGTTCGTAGAGGTATCGTTGAAACACCGTGAAGAACCCCAGCAACCCACCAATCAGCAGCCCCACGAACACACAGTTGCGCAGCAGACCTTTTTCAGGGCCAAGCGGCAACCAGTGTTCGGTCAACAACACTCCCACGACCAGCACAGCCACGGCGCTCGCGGCATACGGCCCGTATTTCCGGGAGGCGGCTGGAATGCGCTCTTCCAGGAGATTGTAGGCACCCAAACCGGCTACGATCGCCCCGGCCCACCAGGAAACGAAAACCGATAATAAGACACCAGCGACGATCAACGCGATCATCAAATAGCGACGAAGTGCTCCCGACTTCATCCGACCGCCCATCAAAATGTGAGCCGCTGGCGGGATGATCGTCAATGCGACAATCACGGACGCGGCGATCGCAAACGTCTTCGTAAACGCCAGCGGACGGAACAGTTTCCCTTCCGCCGCCACCATCGTAAACACAGGCAAGAAGCTCACGACTGTTGTTGACACCGCTGTCAGTACGGCCCCGGCGACCTCATGCGTCGCCCGAAAGATGACCTCGAGATAGTTGAGAGTCGAGGGTTGAGAGTTGAGGGTTGAGGGTTGAGGGTTGAGGGTCGTTGCATTTGATGCGTCACTCTCAAGATGTGACTCTTTCTCATCTCTCAACTCTCGACTCTCAACCCTCAACTCTTCTTCCGCGTCGTCCAGGTGTCTGAGGATGTTCTCGCAAAGAATGATCCCCATATCGACCATCGTGCCGATGGCAATCGCGATGCCCGACAGTGCGACGATGTTTGCGTCGACGCCGAAGGTCTTCATCGCGATAAAGCACATCAGCACGGCCAGTGGCAGCAGCACACTGATCAGCATCGAGGCGCGAAGGTGCAAGACCATCACCAAGATCACGATGATGGTGACGAGAATCTGCTCCGAGAGCGCTGCGTTGAGCGTTCCCAACGTTTCGTAAATCAACCCGGTGCGATCATAGAACGGCACCACGCGGACTTGGCTGGTCGTGATCCATCTTGGCCATTGCTCGCGTGGCGTCGTGCGAAGGTGGGAGGTGAGTTGAGAGTTGAGAGTTGAGGGTTGAGAGAGGGAAGCAAGAATGTCCTCGTGCCTCTCAACTCTCAACTCTCCACTCTCCACTCTCAACCCTAAACTCTCAACCCACTCACTGACTTCGTCCGGTGTCGTTTGGGTCCAGTCGATGACGACTTTGCTGGGCAGGCCCGGTGAAATCTCTTCGATCTTCTTCTTGACGTTTTTGATCGCTTCGAGCGGATTGAATCCGTAGCGAACGACGGCCACACCGCCCACGGCCTCCGCACCCGCTTTATCCAAGGCTCCACGCCGGAGCGCCGGACCGAGCGTAACGGTAGCAATTTCTTTGATTGTGATTGGTACGTTGTTGGCAACCTTGACGACCGTCTTCTCGATGTCTTCGAGTTTCTTGATGAAGCCTAGACCACGGATGACGTATTCCACCTTGTTCAGCTCGATCGTTCTCGCGCCCACATCCACGTTGGTCATTTGCACCGCCTGATACACGTCGGTCAACGAGACTTTCGCCGCCCGCATCGCGTCCGGGTCGACGTCAATCTGGTATTCCTGAACGAAGCCACCAATCGAGGCGACTTCGCTAATGCCTTCCGCCGATGTGATCGCATAGCGAACATACCAATCCTGAATCGTCCTCAACTCGTCCAAGTCCCAACCGCCGGTCGGCTTGCCGTCCGGGTCGTGTCCTTCGAGCGTGTACCAAAAGATCTGACCTAGCGCCGTGGCGTCTGGTCCCAAGGCGGGTTGAACACTCTCAGGCAGCGTCCCGGCTGGCAGGCTGTTGAGCTTTTCCAAGACGCGCGATCGTGACCAATAGAATTCCGCATCCTCATGGAAGATCACGTAGATCGTCGAGAACCCGAACATCGAATAGCTGCGGATGGACCTGACTTCCGGGATGCCAAGCAAGGCCACCGTTAACGGATAGCTAATCTGATCTTCGACATCCTGCGGCGAGCGTCCCATCCATTGGGTAAAGACGATCTGCTGATTCTCGCCGATGTCAGGAATCGCATCGACCGGCACCGGGTTGTGCGGCAGCCCGCTCACGTTCCAATCGAACGGGGCGACAATCACTCCCCAACTCATGATTGCCAAGACAAGCAGAAACACGACCAGCTTGTTGTGGAGGCAAAACCAGATGATGCGACCGAGAGGGGTCGAGAGTTGAGAGTTGAGGGTTGAGAGTTGAGAGTCTGACATGCTCAGGTTCCTGCGCTTCGCTTGAGTTGAGAGTCGAGGGTCGAGAGTCGAGAGTCTGACATGCTCAGGTTCCTGCGCTTCGCTTGAGTGGAGAGTGGAGAGTTGAGAGTTGAGAGTCTGACAGGCTCATGTTCCTGTGCTTCTTTTCAGCCCGCTAATCATTCGAGCAATCTCTTGACAGTTGAGATAAAGCTTTCGAGCGTCCTCCTTGGAAATGAAGTCTTGTCGTTGGGCGATATGGAGTTGCGATACGAGTTCCATGACCGAACCGTAAGCAATCTGCAGGAATCGAGCGAAGTCTTTCTTTGATTCACGACTACTTCCCTCGGCGATGTTCGATGAAATCGAAACGGCAGCCCGACGCATTTGATTCGCCAATCCAAACTTCTCATAGTCCGGAAACTCACGAGTCATCCGATACACCTCGTCCGCCAAATCCACCGCCTTCTGCCACACCTCCAGCTTCTCAAATCCAAACACGCGGCCCCTCCTATCTCTCAACGCTCAACGCTCAACTCTCAACCCTCAACCCTCAACCCTCAACTATCTCTCAACTCTCGACTCTCGACTCTCGACTCTCGACTCTCAACTCCCAACCCTCAACTCTAAACTCTCAACCCTATCCGCACATTTCAACATCGAAGCACCGTAGTACGGATTGCGGACCGCGTCGTCGGCTTGAATCCAACTCGCTCCGCGTCCCTCGAACGCCATCGGGCAATGCAGTTCAAACAGTTGATCTCCTTTCGAAAAACCAAACGTCCGCTGTAAGGCCAGCAATTCGTCAGACAGTAAAGCAAACGCGGTACGTAAAGAGTCCAGGTCGTTGGCTTTGGCAAGTCGCGCGGCGATCGTCGAAAGACTCTTCTGCTCGACGTTCCAGCGCTGGGAAGTGTGTCCTTCAAGTGACTGTGGGTTGATGGCATCGACGGCTTGCTGCAGCCCTGCGACTGCCCGAGCCGCCGCGTCGACGTCATCAGCCGACAAGGCCTGTCCGATCGACAAGTACGCGGGAATGACTTGACTCAACTGTGAGCGAAACTCGGGTGGGACTTCGAGGCTCTGCACTTCCATCGCATGTCCCGCCTGAGACAGACCAAACATTTGTTGCAGTCGCTCGGCATGACGCTTGGTCACAAGATAGATCCGATCCGCATTGTGCAAGTCGGTGATCTCTTTGCCCTCCACGGAATCGTTTCGCAAGAGCATCGCGAACTCCTGCAATTGCGACTGCATGTCGCCAGATAATTGTTTCTCGTCGACGGCGGCAACATGCTGGCCAAGCTGGCCGAACGCCTCGCGAATGCGGCTCAGTTCCGCCGACTCGATGGCTTCGCCGAGTTTTTCAACCGATTCGATGGTCTGCTGCAATTGCACTTTCAATTGAGGCGAAAGCGACATGCCGGAGTCTCCGGCCATCTGCATCGGCTTGCCGCCTTCACTCGGCATGGACTCGCCGCCATGATCGTGACCGCCACCGCCGCCTCCACCCTCGGGAGTCATCATCGACGGCTTGGCGGAAATTTGCAGGGCGCTGTCGAGCTTGAAGTTCCCGTTCGTGACGACGAGTTGGCCCTCCTCCAAGCCGGCTTTGACAAGGTAATAGTCGCCCGCACGAGGACCAAGCACAATTTCGCGTCCTTCGTAAGTTGGCTCTTCCGCATTGGGAACTTGAATGTAAACAATGGCTCGCGTGCCGGTCAGCAAGGCCGCGGAAACAGGAATGACCAACGGCTTGGCGATGTCGCTGGGTTCTGCCGTCACGTAGCCCAGCGTTTCGGCGCGCACCAGCGGCATCCCGCACACGTCACAGTCGCCAGGTTCATCCTTGACAATCTCGGGGTGCATGGGACTGATCCACTTCCCGGCCAGCGACGCATCCAAGACACGACCACCCGCCGCGATTTGTGAGTGAACGATAGCGCGAACGAACATCTCTGGCTTTAGTCGTCCATCTTCGTTCGAGACGTTGACACGGACCTTCACCGTCCGCGTGGCCTCGTTCAGCATTGGATCAATGAAGGCGACGCGTCCCTTGAAGACTTCGCCGGGATAGGCTTCGGTCGTGAACTCGACTGCTTGTCCATAGCGCAGCCACGCGAGGTCCGACTCATAAGCATCCATTTTCATCCACAAGTGGTTCAAATCAGCCACGGTATAGATTCGATCACCGGTGCGAACGCGGTCGCCTTCCTGCTTCAGCTTTTTAATCACAATCCCGGCGACTGGCGAGTTGATCGCGATGTGATTGTCGGGTGTGCCACGCTGCTCAATCTCCTCGATCTGTTCGGCTGTCAGACCAAGGAGTCGTAGCTTCTCGCGCGCCGACGCAGCCAGGTCGATCGTCTGGGGCAGTCGAGTGGTGGAGGCTGGTTGGTCTCGCTGATACTTCAGGGCCTGGATCAACTCCGCTTGGGCGGCATACAGCTCCTCGCTGTAAATGTAAACCATGTGGTCGCCCTGCTGGACCTCGATGCCCATATAGTCGACAAACAGCCGATCAAGGCGACCGGAGACCCAGGCCGTGATGTGAGCGAGTCGAGTTTCGTCATACTCGATCTTGCCAACCATCCGTACATTGGCGGTGACGTAGCGATGCGTAGCTGGAACCGTTTGGACCTTCATCAGCTTCACCACGTCGGGGCTGATCGAAATGGTACGCACTCCGGCGGCAGACTTCTTGACGGGAACTAAGTCCATTCCGCAGAGAGGACACTTCCCCGGTCCATCACGTCGGATCTGAGGGTGCATCGCACACGTCCAGATTTCGGGAGCTGCGGCGTGTTGGGCATGGCTGTCGCTGCCTGTCTGAGGCGCAACCGCAGCGGGAGTTCCTTCTAGATTTGATGCGATCGCGAACCCAATGGCCAGGAGCGCGACGGCTTGGGCGATCCACAACTTGCCCCGATGTTTGGCGTAGAAACCACGGCACCATTCAGTTTGAAAGGGGTTTTGCATTCCGAACCTCGTTTTGCGGCTATCGACTGCTGGATTGTGCCACCGTTCGGCAACCTTGATTGCGCTGATCGCTGCAACCGCTCAGCATTGTATCGCAATTTA